>PBVL01000106.1 GCA_002728675.1 Gammaproteobacteria bacterium | reverse complement strand
GTGGCGGACATCCTCCTGCAGCACGTGCAGTGCGCCATCCGCTGAAGCGCGCCCGACCCTGACGCGTCAACGTTTGTGTTCCGGGCCGTGGAAGTCGGTCGCGCGGCCGGCGTCGCATCGTTCTGGCTGATTGCCGCGCCCCAGAACGCGCGGACCTGGGCCGGGTCGAGTCCGATGTTCTCCCAGGCGGCGAAGATGTCTTGCTGCCGCCAGGCGGACGGCGGCGCGGCCTGTTCCGACCGCGCAGCGGCACAGACGAGCGCGAGTGTCGCGATCGCGATCAACTGTCCATGGGACGTCTCCGGCGTCCGCCGTTGACTCAGCGCAAGACAGCCGTGGATGGCAGACGAAGGCCAACCACCTTCAGGCGCGGAGTTCCGTGACGAAGTCACCCACGGCACTCACGCCCTGTTCGTCGAGAATGCGGATCGACTGCGTTCCAACAACCGCGATATCGGCCTTTCCGTCCAGGAACCGCACGTCATCCGCGTCCTTGACGCCGAAACCGACGGCCAGCGGCAGCGAGGTCGCGGCCCTGCAGCGTCCGAGGTACGTCGACAGGTCGTCCGAGAAACTGGTCGTCGCGCCGGTGACACCTTTACGTGCGACGCAGTAGATGAAGCCCCGGGCGTGTTGCGCGAGGTAGTCGAGGCGCGCGTCCGGCGTGTTCGGGGAGTAGATGAAGATCGGGTCAAGACCGGCAGTCTCCATCTCGCTGAGGTACACGTCGCCTTCCTCGGGAGGGAGGTCCGGCACAATGGCGCCGCGCAGGCCAATCGAAGCCATGCGTTCGACGAATGCGTCAACGCCGTATCGGAACAGGATGTTGTAGTAGCTCATGAAGAGGAACGGGATGTCGAAGCGCCTGACGCATGTCTCCGCGAACTCGAAACAGTCGGCCACCGTGACGCCGGCGCCGAGTGCCTTCTGGTTGGCGTGCAGGATGACCGGACCATCGGCAATCGGCTCTGAGAAGGGAATCTGCAGCTCCATGAGGTCGACACCGGCTTCGACCATCGCTTCGACCGTCCGCATTGAGGTGTCGAGGTCGGGGTAGCCGATGACGATGTGGGTCATCAGGATGACAGGCCGGTCTGAGCGGCGTTCTGCAAGGTAGGTCTCAAGCACTGTACTGCTCCGCTTTGGCGCGGATGAACTCGCGCCAGCTGGGGTCGTCGAACGCATCGGCGACGGTGAAGATGTCTTTGTCCGCGCGTCCGGACTGGTTGATGATCACGACGTCGTCTGTGCTCATTTCGGGAAGCTCTTTGAACGCCTGGGCAAACGCGTGGGACGACTCCAATGCCGGGATCAGTCCTTCCTTGCGGATGGTCAGCGACAGGGCTTCGACCACCTCTGCGTCGGTTGCCGACTCGAACCGCGCGCGCCCGGTTGCCTGCAGGTGCGCGAGGATGGGTGATACTCCGACGTAGTCGAGACCGGCGGCAACACTGTGCGTTTCGCGCATTTGGCCGTCGTCATCCTGCAGGAAAAACGTCTTGTACCCCTGCGCGACGCCGACGCTGGAGTCGGCGCCTTCGGCGAGGCGGCTTGCGTGCATGCCTGTGTCGAGACCGTGCCCGCCAGCTTCGACGCCGACCAGTTCGACCTGGTCATCCATGAAGCCGCTGAAGATCCCCATGGCGTTCGAGCCGCCACCGACGCAGGCGTAGACGCGGTCTGGCAGTTTCCCTGCCTGCTGCAGCACCTGAGCGCGCGCTTCCTTGCCGATGATCGACTGGAAATAGCTGACCATCTCGGGGAACGGATGCGGGCCGCACGCCGTGCCGAGCACGTAGTGTGTCGAGTCCATGTTCGTGACCCAGTCGCGAAACGCCTCGTTGATCGCGTCTTTGAGCGTGCGCGAGCCTTCGGTCACCGGGATGACGGTCGCGCCCATGCGCTCCATCCAGAAGACGTTCGGGCGCTGTCGCGCGACATCCACTTCACCCATGTAGATCGTGCACTCGAAGCCGAACTTGGCGGCCATCGTCGCCGTTGCGACACCGTGCTGACCCGCCCCCGTCTCGGCGATGACCCGCGTCTTGCCCATTCGTTTCACGAGCAAGCCCTGGCCCATGACGTTGTTCGCCTTGTGCGCGCCGGTATGGTTCAGGTCTTCCCGTTTGATGAAGACCCGGGCGCCACCGAAGTGCTCGGTGAGGTTCTCCGCAGGGGTCAGCGGCGTTGCGCGCCCGGAATAGGACGCCATGAGCGCTTCGTATTCGGGCCAGAATGACGGGTCGTCACGCGCCGTGTCGAAGGCGGCCTCGAGTTCATCAAACGTGGCCGTCAGGATTTCGGGGACGTAGGCGCCGCCAAAGTCCGAGAAGTAGCCGCGGTTACGCATAGGTCAGGTCTCCAAGATCCTGTGAGAAGACGAGCTGGCTCGTATTGCAGGTCAGTACGGTGTGAATGGCGGCGGGCGCGGAAGGGAAGTCGAGTGTGCGCACCACCTCCAGCAGTGGCGTGCCGGGGCTAAGACCGAGTGCTTCGGCAGCCGAATCGTCGGCAAGCTCAATCTTGAAACTCTGGCGCCCACCTGACGGTCGTGCGTTGTAGCGCGACCCGATGTGCGCCGACAGCGAGGCCGCAGGCCCCGGCGGTGACTGGTCGAGATCGGGAAAGGCGCTCGGGTCGAAATAAAACGTTTCGATCAGTACGGGCTCTTTCTGCAGCGATCCGAGGCGGGCCGCACGGAACGCGCGTCGACCGGCAAAAGGCTGATCTGCGTCCTCGCCGACCTCGCAGCGGTGGATGCGCTCGAGCCAGCGGGTCCGCAGGGTGAGTCCCCGTTTGCGGAATGACTCCAGCGTGCCCCCCAGGCTGAACAGATCAACTTCCGGTGGGCGTTCGGCAACGAAGGTCCCCGCGCCCCGGCGACGTTCGAGTACGCGCTGCCGAACCAGGACTTCGGTCGCCTGACGCACGGTCGGCCGACCCAGGTCGTACTGCGAGGCAAGTTGGTGCTCGGAGGGGATACGCGCACCCGGCGCGTAAAGGCCATCGCGGATGTGTTCGGCGAGTTCGTCCGCAAGCTGGCGGTAGAGCGGCATCGGGGAGCGTGGGTCGAGCATGGGGCGGAGTGTGGGGATGCGGTGTTAAGGTGTCAAGACAACTTGTCAGGTGCTTGGGACAAAAAGGAAATCTGCCCGAAGCCCGAGGCCCAGAGAGCCCAGAGCCGGACGGCACTGGACTGATGAGAAGCATGGAGATGGTCAGGTGTGGCTGCGGGCAAGGTCTGCCTCGCGCCTCGTCCGCTCTGTACAGTTGTGCGATCACCGTNTTGACGTCCATCGTTCCGCCGNCCCTCCGGCTGTCAGCCGTCCGGTTGGTGATGCCGAGACCCAGGGCGTCGTGCTCCGCTNCGAGTACTTGTTCGCCTCGCGGAGACGCGTCATCGCACGGNGTTAACTGCGGGTGGAGGCTCCGGGGCATCTCTGTTCCATGACCGTCCCTGAAACAGATATGGCCGGTTCCCTGTTCACGGTCGATAACGTACTCGCCCTGATGCAGGGCCCGGTGGTGATGGCGGCACAGGGTGATCAGATTGCCGAGGCTTGTTTCTCCCCCGTGTGCCCAATGGTGAATGTGGTGGCCTTCCACCCAGCGAGTCTCGGTACAGCCCCGGGTACCTGCAGCCGCCGTCACGCAGGGAAAGCATGAGGCGCATGCGTTCGGGAATCGAGCGTGAGCGGTGACCGATGCCCACTACGTCGCCAGCATCGTTCTCGTCCATGATATCAATCTGTACGACTGTGCATATATACAGTCTCAATCCACATTGTTGCTGATGCCAGCGGATTGGTGGCCGGCGTGATGGGACCGTGTATGCACAAGGGGCGAATGCCGGGATGGACCCGTCGGGCCGCGCCCGGCATCATCCGGTCGGGTTTCGGGACGCAAAGGTGAATCGACGGTGACTTGGCTGAAACACATGCTGGTGGCATCGGCGCTGGTGCAATTCGCTGGGTGCAGCGCGCCGGAGGCGTCCAGCGAGCGGGTGACGATCGATACGCGGCTCGGTCCGGTGGTCGGCGTCCGTCAGGAAGGTGTACTCCGATTTCTCGGTCTTCGCTATGCGCAGGCGCCTGTCGGCGACCTGAGATTCATGCCGCCTGTCGCCGCAGAGCCGTGGACCGAGCCGTTTGATGCAACGCAACTTGGGAGTTGGTGCCCGCAGACAGGAGGGCTGTCCGGCATTGTGGGTGATGACTCACGACGGATGGACGAGGACTGTCTCGTCCTCAATGTCTGGTCACCGTCGACAGAGGGCAACAATCGCCCGGTGCTGTTCTGGATTCATGGCGGCAGTCACTACGAGGGTTCGGGCAACGACTACAACGGCGCGCGATTGGCGGCGCAGGGCGAGGTGGTCGTCGTCACCATCAACTACCGCCTCGGGCTGCTGGGTTACGCGGGTATTTCCGGTCTCGGCGATGCGTACCGGGGCGCGGAGAGCAACGGGTACCGGGACCAGATCCTTGCGCTCGAATGGGTCCGAGACAACATTGCGGACTACGGCGGCGACAGAAACAACGTCACAATCTTTGGTGAGTCGGCGGGAGGGGCTTCGGTACTCGCGATGTTGGCCTCCCCCGCAGCGGACGCGCTCTACCACAAGGCAATCTCGCACAGCGGCGTCCCGGCGACGGGGCGCCTGGAAGACCGGATTCCCGCCTTGGCGGAAGCCCTGGGTGTTGCACCCGACGGGTTGGCGACAGCCCTGCGAGACGTGCCGGTCGAACGCCTGCACGAGATTCGGGATGTCGGGATGACGTCCGGCACCATTGACGGCGTCGTCGTCACGCGTAGCACGGCGGACGCCATTGCGGAGCGCGGCAAAGATGGCGTGCCCCTCATTGCGGGTTTCAATCTGGACGAAGGGACGCTCTTCTCCACCATCGTGCCGACGAGCATGTTTGGCGAAATGACGCCGGCGATCGCGGGTTTTGTGCTCGCTGGCGGCGATCCCACAGCCTACCTCGAACTCCTGGATGCCGAGCACCCGGACGACGAAACCGCGCACTTCGAGCAAATCTGGTACGACCTCTTTTTGCGCGGGGCGGTGGGCACCGCACAGCGGGCAACGGAGACGGGTGCGGGTGGCTGGCTGTATCGTTTCGATATGAAGGCGACCGTACCGTTCCTCGGGAGCCGGCTTGGTGCGACGCACGCAGCGGAGATCGCCTTTACGTTCAACACGGTGAGTGAAGACTCCGTCCTGAATCTTTACGACGGGGACGACCCCGACGTCGCACGACTCGCGGAGCAGTGGTCCGGCACCATCATCAACTTTGCGCGGACGGGCAATCCGAACGGCGAGGGGTTGCCGGAGTGGCCGCGCTACAGCAGTCAGGACCGCCGCATCCTCGTCCTGAACGCCGAGTCGCGCATCGAAACGAATCTGCTCGAAGCGCGCGTGAAGAAACTCGCGGCCGTGGGTGTGCCGTTCTGAGGCTCCAGCGGGTGAGAGCCTTTTTGCCAGTAGGAGCCCTCAGCTAACAGGACCTTTCAGCCAACAAGAGCCCTCAGCCAAGGAGAGCCTTCGGGCAGCAACAGCCTTCAGCCGAACTCGAAACCTTCATAGTCGTTGTCGACCACTTCGGCGAGTCGCTCCCGGTATTTCGGTGCGCCGCCGAAATAGACCATGTAGCGGAGCGTGTCGTGGCCGTCGACGTTCGAGTTGTAGCCGGTGAACCAGGACTTTGTCGTCGTCGCAAGCCCGAAGCCATAAAGACTCTTCACGTGCTCGGTCCATTCGGCCTCGGCGCCGGGGTCGGCCTCGACGCGCTGGTACCCGTGTTCGCGCATGAATCGTACGAGCCCGGTTGTCCAGTCGACGGCTTCTTCGATCCCGCGGGGGAAATTGGTCGAAACGGAACCGCTTTGGGGACCAGCCAGCGTCACGAGATTCGGGAATCCCGCGGTCTGCAGGCCGAGGTAGGTGACCGGTCCGTCCTGCCACTTGTCCTTCAGGTGGCTGCCGTCTGCTCCCTCGAAGTCGATCCTGTCGAAAGCGCCGGTGATGGCATCGAAGCCGGTGGCGTAGACGATGACGTCGAACTCGTGCTCGCCGGCACTCGTCCGGATGCCGTCTTCGGTGACGCATTCGATGGGCGTCTCGTTCAGATCCACCAGCGTGACGTTCGAACGGTTGTAGGCCTCGTAGTAGCGCGTCTCCATGGGCACACGGCGGGAGCCGAAGCCGTGGTCCTTCGGGATGAGTTTTTCCGCGACGTCCGGGTCGTCCACACGGGCGCGGATCTTCGCGGCGATGAAGTCCGAGAATTCGCGGTTGATCGTCTCGTCCATCAGCACCTCGCGGAAATTGCCGAGCCAGACGCCAAAGCCGGGTGACGCATAGAGCGTTTCCCAGAATTCTAGCCGCTCTGCCTCGCTCACTTCGAGATACGAGCGCCGGTCCGGGCCGTGCAGGAAGCCGCCGGGCGTTTCAATACAGCGGGCAAATATCGCGTCGTAGCTCGCCTTGATGCGGGCCATTTCTTCATCGTCGATCGGAGCGTTGTGCAGGGGGGCGCACCAGTTCGGGCGCCGCTGGAACACGGTGAGCGAGCCAACCTTGTCGGCAATCTCCGCGATCAGTTGCACGCCGGTCGCACCGGTCCCGATCACGCCGACACGTTTACCCGTGAGGTCGACCCCTTCGTGCGGCCAGTTGTAAGTGTGGAACGAAGGGCCTTTGAACGCATCGACCCCTTCGATGCGGGGCATTGTTGCCGCCGACAACATACCGATCGCGGTGAACAGCAAACGGGTGGTGAACGTCCTTCCGTCCTCTAGGGTCACCGTCCATAGGTTTGCCGCATTGTCGAACGCGGCTCCCTGTACCTTGCAGCCGAACTGCATGTGCTCGCGCAGATCGAACCGGTCGATGACGTGGTTGAGGTAGCGCAGCGTTTCCGGCTGGGCCGCAAAGTGTTCGCTCCAGTTCCACTCGTCGAGCAGTTCTTTGGAGAAGGAGTAGCCGTAGGTATAGCTCTCGGAATCGAATCGCGCGCCGGGGTATCGGTTCCAGTACCAGGTGCCGCCGGGTCCGTCTCCCGCTTCGAGTACGGTGACGGAGAGACCGAGTTCCAACATGCGGTAGACAAGGTAGATCCCGCATACGCCCGCGCCGATGATGATGACGTCGTGTTCGGGTGCGCTGTTCGCTTCAGTCATGGCTGCTTCCTGTTGAATTCCGGGTGGATGGGGCGTGGATGGTCGCGACGGGAGGGTGCATCAATAGCTCGTTCAGCGACGCCGCCGACGTTCGAGCAATTGCGGCATCCCGTCCGGCGTCGGCAGCATGGGGCTGTTGCACAGTCGGTCCACGTCATGGCGCTCCCGTGCGGTCAGCGCCGCCGGGACATGGGAGGCGCGGTATCGATCGCCAACGGGAGTCTTGTCGATCATTGGCCTGACCCATGCGGGCGCGACTGCATTCAGAAAGGCAATCCGGTCTTCCCCCGACACGTTCAGTTCGTGACATGCACGGTGCCAGGTCCGTGCGTCATAGATAAGCCCCGCGCCCGCGGGCGCGCAGAACTGTGCAACGTCCCTGTGCTGCCCCTCGCCCATGTGCGTGCCGCCCTGGTTGAACTCGATCGGCGGGCCTTTGCAAAGGCGGTGCGACCCGGGGACAAACTGTGTCGCGGCGTTGTCCGCCCGGAACTCGTCCAGGCAGACGTTGTACTGCACGCCGAACACCGGGGACTCCGGCCAGTGGTCGTCCGGGAACACGCCGGGGTGATAGGGATAGTCACTGTGCCAGCCGGCCTCCGGGAACGTGCCCTTCAGCGTGTCCGCGGGCCTCAGCGTGGTAATGATCGGCTGATGGCAGAAGTGGATGTCAGCGTTCGACATGTAGGTTTGCAGCAGCCAGAGCGCAACCGGATGGACGGATGCTTTGGCAAAGTCAGGCGCCCACGTGAGCCCATCCATCATCCAGAAGTGTCCGTCGCGATCGGCCTCCGCCGCATGATTGACGACGCGGGATCTTGCGATCTGTTCTTTCAGGCGGGCAATGGCTGCGGCGTCGAGGATGTTCTCGAGAATCGTGTAGCCCTGCTCGCGCAGTTCAGCCAGGTGTTCCGATGGCAGCCGGGTTGGGCCCGCGATGGCGGTCAGTGACCGGCGCTGTACATCGTCGGCTCCGATGCGCATGCCGTTGACCGCGTTGACGAAACCGTCTTCTGCCGTACGCCAGCATGCACTGTCGTCGCCAAGCGGCGACTCGCCGATCTCGTCGTTTGCTGTCAACAGAGTTCCTGGCGGGGTCAGCAGAAGGACAGACGGTTCAAGGCTGTACGGTTCAGACATGGTGCGCGATCGTCTGGAGTTAGCCGGCAATATAGCCCAACCGGGGCGCCGTGGACGATTGCCGCGACGGTGCTTTGGGGGTTGTATGATGGGTCCGTCAAACGACGGGGTGAGCACATGTCTGAAACCAGGGCTGAAAGGAAGTCTGAAACCAGGACTGAAACGACGTCTGAAGCAGGTGACCGCAACGCTTCGGATCAGGCGTGCGAGGCGGAGATGGACGCCTATCGTGCGGCCGGGGAAGCGCGCGCGATGGCCCTCGGAAACCGCGGACCGATCCGCTACAACGCGGATGGATCCCTCGCGGACGACATCGTCGAAGCCTACTGGCGCTGCGGCTTCTATGTGTTCGAAGACGTCATCGGTCAGGACGAGTTGGCCGACATCGAGCGGGACGTCCGCGACATGCTGGACCGTGCACCGCTCGAACCGGGCGGCAAGGTGGATAGACACGGCAGGCCGGCACTGGCCTCGGACGGCAAAGGCGGCGGTGTCGCGATGGTCCGACCGCTGTCCGATCCGATCGGCGGCACCGATCGCAACAACGGGCGGCATCCGGCAAAGATGCATGAACCGAAGCCGCCTTCGGACGCCCCTGAGTGGGTACCGCAGGTGATTGGGGGTTCGCTGCAGTTCTCGGACGCTGCGCTTCGCCTCTATGCGCACCCAGACCTGCTGCGCGTGGCGGCAGCCTTCAACGGCGATGATTTCTCGCCTTTCAACGAAGTGATCTTCATCAAGGAGCCTGGACTTGGCGGCTCGGTGGCCTGGCACCAGGACGGCACGACCCATTGGGACACGCCGAAGTTCCACAAGGGCAGTCACGGCTTCAACTTCATGGCGCAACTCTACGGCTGCAACGCCATGAACGGGCTCTGGGTCGTGCCGGGTTCACACATGGCCCAGGCAGACATCAAGGGCTGGTGCGATGAAGCGGGCTCCGATCGGCTGCCGAACGCCGTGCCGATGCTCTGCAAACCGGGTGATGTGGGCATCACCAACCGCCAGGCGGTGCATGGGTCCTTCGCGAACACGAGCCGCGACTGGCGGGTGACGATCAACTTCGGGTTCCATCCGCGTGCTTCGGTCGTTGGTGCACGGGGCAACGGCATTCATGCGCCGGGCAGCGAGCACATCATTTACGACGAGGCCCGGGTCAGGGACCGCTCGCGCGTCCTGGGGCTTGCGATCGAGGCACGCAGGCAGCGATTCCCTGACGAATCGCCCTATCCCTACGGGCCGCTCGAGGGTCAGTCGTTCGTCTGGGACGACGCGGCGCGGGAGAGCCTGCGCGGCTACAACAAGCTGGACCTCGGTATCTAGCGTCAGGTCCGAGGCGGGCGATGGGCACCGTGCAGGGCGGCTGCCGCTGCGGGGCGAACCGCTTGCGCGATCGCTGGCGATCCGGATTGCCGCATGTGTCGTCAGAGACTCTGATTTCGCGATGACGACGGGATAGCCGGTGAGCGATCGGTGGATACGCGGTCCGGCCGGGTGAACCAGTTCAGGCGGCGTCGAGCGCGCAGCCCTCGATCGTGATCCGGTGCATCACACGGCGGTGGCCCTGGTAGTCGTTCCGCGCGTTGTGCCAGGTTGCCCGGTTGTCCCAGAGGGCGATGGAACCGACCCGCCACTCGAACTCGCAGAGTTCAGCCTCTTCTGTGGCGAGGGCGCCAAGGTAGTCGAGCAGCGGACGGGAGTCGGCGTCGCTCCAGCCTTCGAATCGCAGCGTGAACTGAGGGTTCACGTACAGCGCTTTTTTTCCGGAGATCGGGTGTTTGATCACAACGGGATGGACGGGGTCCGGCAGGCGGTCCGCGACGTCCGCGTTGTGGATACGGCGGGCACCAGCGTCATCGCTGTCCTGGTGGGGGTTCTTCGTGCCGAACACATGGTGGGCCGAGTGCACGGCTCGCATGCCTTCGAGTGTTGTCTGCAGTCCCGGTGAGAGCCGCTCCCAGGTCCGATACATGCTTGCGAACTGCGTGTTGCCGCCCGTGGGCGGCACCTCGTGGGCCAGCAGGATCGAGCCGAGTGCGGGCACGTCGTCGTAGGAATGATCGGTGTGCCAGGTGCCGCCAATGTTGGTGGTCTGGGCCGGCTCCTTCACGACGAGGGCAACCTCCGGGTAGTCCGGGTGCGGCGTGAAGAACCGGTTGATGTTGATCTCGCCGAAGCGCCGCGCAAGCGTGATGTGGTCGGCAGGTGCGAGGTCCTGATCGCGGAAGAACACGATGCCGGCGTCCGCGAACGCGGCATGGATGTCCGCGAATTCGGTCTCTGTGACCTGTTTCAGGTCAAGGTCGGAGATTTCATAGCCGAATGGCTCGAGTGCCTCGATCTTCATTTGCGTGCTCCCTCGGGGTCGCGAACAACCGGTTCCTGCGCTCGCATGGTTGCCAGTTGCCCGGTAATTTCGGCGTGCCGCCTGCGGTCAATTCGGTACCCAAGATAAAGCACCATGCCGCAGAATGTGAATACGGAGGTTGCCGGTCCCGCGATGAAACCCAGTTGCCAGACCGTGTCGTCGGCGACTTCGCCCAGCGCGGCACCGCGGGGAAACTGAATGTAGTCCAGGAGGAAGCCGCCGAAGATCAGCCCGAGCGAACTGGTGGCCTTCACCGCGAAGGCCCTTGCCGCGAAAATGATGCCTTCCCGGCGCTCGCCGACCTCCAGTTCGTGCTCGTCCGTGATGTCGGCGAACATCGAGTTGAGGGTGGCGAAGATGATGGGGCCGAGGAAGACCGTGACTCCGGCGTTGAAGATCAGGATGGCAAGCAGCGTGTTGGAGCCGCGTTCCGGGAACCAACTGACCTCGAACAACGCGAGGATGATCGGGATGTTCACGTTGGCGATCGTGAGCAGCGCGCTCACGATCAGCGTCGGCTTCTTGTCGAAGAGTCGGGTGCAGACCGGCACCGCGAAGACCGAGAGGATGAGGCCGACGATCTGGCCTGCCGCCAGCCCCGCCAATTGCTCGGTCGTCATGCCCCAGAAGTGAAACCCCATGAACGGGTTGAAGACGCCTTCCACCGCGAGAATGAAGGTCCCCAGCATCATCCCGAAGAAGATCGCGCGGAAAGAACGGTTGCGGAACGCGGCCCAGACCTCGGTGATGAGGCGCCTCGCCCCGAACTTTTCCCGCGGTGGTGCGGCCGAGAGTTCGCGCATGCGGGGAATCTCGGAGCGGGTTCCGAAGACGCACACCAGAATCGCGACGATCATCAGGAAACCGCCGAAGAGCGCCCACGGCGTATAGGCTGCCCGGTTCAGCAGGGCAGGGTTGAACTCTTCGGTCGTCGGGAAGAAGAACAGGTACGAGAGCGGGACGAACATCGCGCCCGCCATGAAGCCGCAGAACGTATTGAAGGCGTAAAGCGTCGAGCGCTGGTTGTAGTTGGAGACCATTTCCGCGCCGAGCGCGAGATGGGGGATGTGATAGAAGGTCATCGAGGCCCGGACCAGCACCGCAAAGATGAGCAACCAGCCGAGTTGGCCCCATTCACCCAGTCCCGTGGGCGGATGGAACAGCAGAAAGAACGTGACTGCGAGGGGGAACGCCGAGATCAGAATGAAGGGATGGCGCCGTCCCCAGCGCGTGCGCGCCTTGTCGGAGAGACCACCTGCGACCGGATCCGTGACCGCGTCGAATACGAGTGCGATGGCGAGAACCACAGCCGTCTTGCCGGCAGAGACCTGCAGCACCTGGTTGTAGTAGAACAGCAGGAAGGTGTTGAAGCCCGCATTCTTGACGGCTTCGGAGGTCTGTCCGAAGCCGTAGCTGAACATGACGGGCAGGGAGAGTTTGTGTTCCGGCACGGCGAGCCCAATGGCGGGCGTTTTCTGCCCTGTCGGGTGTCAGTTTGCCATGCGATCTCGAGCGGGCGACAGCACCAACCTGCCGCCGAACGTCAAGACTGCGTCCGGCTATCGTCCGAACTGTTCAAGCCGATCCTGGAGATCCGGCCCGGTGCCGGGGCCCTCCTCGCGCTCGAAGCGCAGGCCTTCCGCGAGGGACTTGCTTTGCCCGTTGTTCACGAGCCACTTGTCTGCCCGAAGGGTATGCCAGGAGTTGGCCAGGAACTCCCTCGCGAGGGACGTCGCCTCCGCAAGCAGGTCATCGGCGGGTACGCACTTGTTGGCGAGGCCAATCGCCACCGCCTCGGTGCCGTTGATCACGCGTGCAGAGAACATCAGATCTTTCGCTTTCACGATGCCGACACGGCGCGGCAGACGCTGTGACATGCCCCAGGTCGGCGCCATGCTCCATTTGCCGTGAGTGTCGCTGAAGCGGGCGTCTTCGGCCGCGACAAGCAGGTCACAGGCAAGCACAAGCTCGAGGGATCCAGTGTAGCAGTGGCCGTGGACCGCGGCGATCACGGGTTGCGGAAGTGCTTCGATGGCTTCGAGCGTTTCGGCCTGAAAGTAGGGGCTGGGTGCGCGTTCGCCGGCGGCAATCGCCTTGAGGTCGTTGCCGGCGGAGAAGGAGCGACCCGCGCCGTGGAGGATGACGCAGCCGACCTCATCGGTTGCTTCGGCAATGGCGTCAATGTGGGCCCGGAGCTCCACGAACATCTGCGGCGACAGCGCGTTGAGCGCGTCCGGCCTGTTGAGCGTGAGCGTGGTCAGTCCGTCGTCATCCTGTCGAAGAACGAGCTCGTCCATGGGACATTCCCTTTGGGTGAAAGCGTCGCAACCGTAATCGGTCTCGGCCCCAACCGCAAAGGGGGCAAAGCGGGCAAAAGCGGGCCAAACCAGGACACAGCCGACCAGCCCGCGGTAAATCAGCGCAAAGCGGGGTGTAGTATCCGGAACGAAGACCGGATGGGTACCGGAATGGGTGCGTTGCGTCGTTGCCTGACCACCGTGAACTGCGTCGTGTTGCCGACCGTGTTGCTGCTCGGTTGTAATGCTGACTTCGTGCCTCTCCTAGGCGGCGCGCTGACCGGCCGCGTGGCGCTCCCGCCGGCAGACTGGAGTGCAATCGGGAAGCATGAGGTGATTCGCCTCGAAACCAANCCGGCGGAGCCCTATTCTGTCAAGCTCTGGATCGTCGAGNGCGGCGCTGCCCTGTATGTCCACGCCGNGGCGAACCGCACGGCGTGGGTCGCCCACATGGAAGCCGACTCCAACGTCAAGGTATTGATGGGTGAGGCGCTCTATGAGCTTTCCNCGGATCGCGTGACGCGTCAGNACGAGTTCGACGCGTTNGCGAACGACTACGAAGCGAAGTACGGAACCCGTCCCCGTAACGAGAACGTCAGCGAAGCCTGCCTACGTTTACCGGTTGCGGCCAAGAAACTGAACACACAACAANCGCCAGNCAGGAGAAAACAGTGTCTTACGAATTCCTCGAGTACGAGCAGATTGGTCGCGTTGCGCGGATCACACTGGATCGCCCCGAAAAACTGAATGCCTTGTCAGCCGGGCTGCAGGACGAGATCGTCGCTGCTGCGAAAACCGCGGAAGCGGACCGTGACATCCATGCCGTGTTGATTCGGGGGCGCGGCCGTGCATTCAGTGCGGGCTATGACATCACGCCGACGGTCGAACGGGGGGAACAGGCGGCAACGCGCACCATCCGCACGGACATCAATCGGATGGAGGACATGGTGGCGCACTGGAACGCCATCTATAACCTGCGCATTCCGACAATTGCCCAGGTCCACGGCTACTGCGTCGCGGGCGGCACGGACCTCGCGCTGCACTGCGACATGATCGTCGTGGCCGAAGACGCCAAGATCGGGTTCACGCCGGTTCGGGCAATGGGCACGCCGCCGACGCATATGTGGATCTATTCGGTTGGCCCGCAGTGGGCCAAGCGCATGCTGCTGACCGGTGATCTGATCAGCGGCAGCAAGGCGGCTGACATTGGCTGGGCGATTGAAGCCGTCCCCAACGATGCTCTGGACGACACGGCCCTTGGCCTCGCGACGCGGATGAGCCACATCGGCAAGGACCTGCTTACCGCGAACAAGTACATCGTCAACAAGGCGATGGAGCTGATGGGCCGCACGCTCCTGCAGCAGATCGCGCTCGAACACGACGCGATCGCGCATCTGGCGCCGGAGGCGTTGGAGTTTGGTCGCATGTCTCAGGAAGAGGGCCTGAAAGCCGCACTCTCGTGGCGGGACGGTCCGTTCGAAAAATAGACAGGACGGCTGGCCGGGGCGGCACTCTCCCGCCGCCCGTGCTCGCCAACATGAACGGCGTGTTCGGCGACAGCCGCATCAGGGAAGGTCAGCCTGCGGCGATCAGTGAATGACGCCCTTCAGTCGTGGGTCGAGCACATCCCGCAGTGCATCGCCAAGGAAGTTGAACGCCAGTACCAGCACGAAGATTGCGAGACCGGGCACGATCGACAGCAGTGGCTGCTGTTCGAGCATGGGGAACGCCTGCTGCAGCATGTTGCCCCAGGTTGGCGTGGGTGGCTGAATGCCGACGCCGATGAAGCCCAGTGCGGCTTCGGTCAGGACGGCGTAACCCATGCTGAGCGTGCTCTGCACGATCACCGGCGCAACGCTGTTGGGGAGGATGTGTTTGAAGATGATGCGGAAATGGGACATCCCGCCCGCCTCGGCGGCGGCGACGTAGTCCATCTCCCGGATCGAGAGCCCCTGACTGCGGATCACCCGCGCCATCCACGGCACGTTGGCGATACCGATTGCGAGAATGACAGTGCCGAGCGAGCCGCCCATGGCAGCAGCCAGGCCGACCGCAATCAGCAGACTGGGAAACACGACGAGCGCGTCCATCAGGCGCATGATCACGTCGTCGATGAAGCCCCGGAAGTACACCGATGCAAGCCCAAGGGGGACGCCGACGACAATGCCGATCCCGACCGCGCCCAGGCTCACCATTAGCGCCACCTGCGCCCCGACGATCAGCCGTGCCAGCGTGTCGCGGCCCATCTGATCGGTACCGAGCAGATGTTCGCCGCCCATGCCGGCGAGCAGGTTGTCGAAGTCCATCGCCTCCGGGTCGAACGGCACGATCACCGGCGCAAGGATGGCTGCCAGAATCGTGAGCGTGATCACGACCGCGCCGAACGCGGCCTGAGGGATCGACAGCACCTTGTAGGTGACATCCAGCCACGGGTGTCTGTGCCGGAGGGGTTCGGTGGCGGCAGCGCCCTGGATCGCGTCAGTCATCGTAGCGAATCCTCGGGTCGAGCCACGCATAGACGAGATCGGTAGCGAGGTTGGCGATCAGCACGGCAAGCGCCATGACCAGCACCGCGCCCTGCACGGCCATGAAGTCCCGCGCGAAAATCGCCTGGACCATGAACTGACCCATCCCGGGTATGCCGAAGAGGGTCTCGATGACCACTGCACCGGCGAAGATCCGCCCCGTCTGCAGGCCGAATACCGTGACGACGGGCAGCAGCGCGTTGCGGAGCGCGTGAACCCAGATGACCTTGTAGCCGAGGAGGCCTTTCGCGCGCGCAGTTCTCACGTAGTCCTGGGCGAGTACCTCCAGCATCGCGGAACGGCTCTGGCGCATGATGAGCGCGCAACTCGTGATGCCAAGGGCAAAGGCGGGCAGGACCATGTGGCGCAGCCCCTCGACGGGGTCTTCGAAGATGTTCACGTAGCCCTGGGTCGGCAGCCAGCCGAGGATCACGCCGAAGAGCAGGATCGACATCACCCCCAGCCAGAAGTTGGGGATTGCGACGCCGGTGATCGAGACGACGGTTGCGAGGTAGTCGACCGCTTTGCCGCGGTAGACGGCGGAGACGATGCCCGCCGGGACCGCAATGAGGACGGCGAAGATCCACGCGACGACGCCGAACTGCAGCGTGACGGCGGCGCGGGTCTTCAGTTCTTCACCGACGGGGCGCTGGTTCTGGGTCGAGCGCCCAAGGTCTCCCGTCAGCGCCTTTCCCAGCCAGATCGCGTACTGGACGATCATCGGCTTGTCGAGGTTGTGCTCTTTGCGGATGAGCTCCAGCTGCTCCGCATCCAGTGACTCGCCGGGGCCGATCAGCGCTCGCGCGGGATCGCCGGGAATCGCGAGCATCAGGCCGTACACCAGCATCGTGACCATCAGCAGGACCGGGATCATCTGCAGCAGGCGTCTGACGATGTACTGTCCCATTAGCGTGCTCCCCGGTGACTCACGGTTCGAGCCAGATCTGGCGAAGATTCATCTTGCCGTCCCAGCCGATGAGTGTGTCGAGGTTCCGCACCCGTGCGGGTGCCGCGGCGTGAGTCACGCCGTAGAGCATCGGCACGAACCACGCTTCGTCCAGCACGAGCGCGTTCAACTCGTGATACACCCGGCGCCTGTCGTCGATGCCGTAGAGTGACGCCCCGAGCTGGACCATCTCGTCGATGTCCGGGCGGAGCACGTTGCCGGCGTTGTAGTACCCGTCGCTCTTGTAGGCGAGAGAGGCGACCCAGTCCGGTTCGGGGTAGCGACTCCAGGACGTGACATAAAGCCCGTACTTCTGCCCGTGGAAGAACGACTCGGTTGCGGCACCTGTGTTGAGCACGTCGATGTTCATCGTGATGCCGATGTCTTTCAGCATTGCCCGGACGATCTCGGCGGTCGGCACGAGCACGGGGCTGTTGTTCGTGACGGCCGTGAACTCGACGTCCTGCACGCCCGAGCGGCGGAGGAACTCCCGGGCCTTGTCCGGATCGTAGGTCGGTCGTTGCACATCGGGGTCGTGCGCCCAGGCGCCGATTGGCCACATGCCCGAATCTGCCTCGATGACCTTATTGAAGAAAATTGCGCGATTGATCACGTCGGGGCGGATGGCGTGGACGATTGCCCGGCGCACGTCGACATTGTCGAGCGGCGGGAAGTCGACGTTGAATGTCAGGACGAGGGCGATGCTGCCGCCGTCCATCTTCTCGATGGCAAACCGGTCGTCCCGCGAGAAGGAGGCGACTTCCTTGTACGGGAGATAGGCAAGGTCGATCTCACCCGTGCGCAGTGCGGATGCAAGCACGGTCTCGTCGCGTATCACCCGAATCGTGACTTCATCGAGGAACGGCAGACGATTCCCGTCGGCGTCCCGGCCCCAGTAGTGCTCGTTCCTGACGAGATGGACGGAGGTCCCGGTGATGACCTTGTTGACCTTGAACGGGCCGGTGCCGGACGGCATCCAGCCGTAGTCCGGGCCCAGTTGCTCGATCATCGCCGGTGAGTTCATGACGCCGCCGCGGTCGGCAAGCATGTTGAGCCCCGCGCCCCAGGGGCCTTTCAGATTGAACCGCACCACGTGTTCGGCGACGACGTCGACCGACTCGATGACGGTCATCGACGCGCGTGGCGTGGCTTTCGTGGCGGGGTCCAGGATGCGCTCGACGTTGATCTTCACCGCCTCGGAGTTGAACGGCGTGCCGTCGTGGAACACGACACCTTCGCGCAGGTAGAAGGTGATGCTGTCCGGGTCGTAGGCGATCTCCCAGCGGGTCGCGAGGGAGGTTTCGGGCCGGGGCTCGAGCCCTGGGTCCGCGTCGACCAGTTGATCGAAGATCTGGCGCCAGTAGTAGGCGTCGCCGCCGGAGCGGCCGAGCACCGCATCGAGTGAGGTCGGTTCGATGGCATAGCCGACGCGCAGGTGCCCGCCGTATTGACTGCCCGGTACGCGGGGTTTGGCTTCGGCGGCGGGGCTGTCGTCCCGCGAGTCGCTGCCGCATCCCGCGAGTACCAGCAGCACGGTCAGCAGAGCCAGAGGCGCCGTTTTCATCGGAATGCTCATCGCAGGTGACACGTCACGATGTGGCCCGGGGCCACTTCGCGTGGCGTCGGCTCTTCGCTGCTGCAGCGCGCCTCGGCGTAGGGGCAGCGGGTATGGAAGTGACACCCGGTTGGGCGGTCGACCGGGCTCGGAACGTCGCCTTCGAGGACGTGTCCGGAACGCTTGCGGGTCGGGTCCGGAACCGGTACGGCGGCAAGCAGGCTTTCGGTATACGGATGCTGCGGGTTTGCGAACAGTTCCGCGCGCTCGGCGGTCTCGACGATCCGGCCCAGGTACATCACGGCAACGCGATCGCTGATGTGCTCGACGACCGCGAGGTCGTGTGCGATGAACAGGTACGCGATGCCGTACTCGTTCTGCAGGTCCTCGAGCAGATTGATGACCTGCGCCTGGATCGACACGTCGAGGGCGGAGACCGGTTCATCGCAGATGATCAGCCTGGGGTTCAGGGACAGCGCGCGGGCGATCCCAAGTCTCTGGCGCTGCCCGCCCGAGAACTCGTGTGGGTAGTTGCGCATCTGCGCGGCGCGGAGCCCAACCCGTTCGAACAGCGCCGCAACGCGATCACCGCGCTCGGCGCGTGTCAGCGGTTCGTGCACGATCAGCAGTTCGCCCACAATCTCGCCCGCGGTCATGCGCGGATCAAGCGAGGAGAACGGATCCTGGAAGATCATCTGCATGCGCCTGCGGTGCTCGCGCAAATCGCCCGCCTTCAGTTCCGTGATGTCCGTGCCTTCGAGGAAGATGCGGCCTTCGGTTGGCTCGTGCAGGCGCGATATGGTTCTGCCAACGGTGGATTTCCCGCAGCCGCTCTCGCCAACCAGTCCCAGCGTCTCGTTCGCTGCGATCGAGAAATCCACGCCGTCGACCGCGTGCACGCGCTGCCTGTGGCCGCCAAAGAGCTTGCGGCCAAAGGGAAAGTATTTGCGCAGCCCCTGCACTTCGAGGACGGGGGCTGTCGTTGCTGCGCCGGAATCACTCATGAGGCGGCCGCTTCCGCGATGTGCCAGCAGGCTGAGAAGTGGCCGTGGCCGAGGTCGGCGTACTCGGGCTGTGCCCCGCAGGCTTCGTCTGCAAACGAGCAGCGGGGCGCAAACGAGCAGCCAACCGGCAGTTGCGTCAGCGCGGGGACAATGCCCGGGATCTCGGTCAGTTGTTTGGGGTCGGAATCGCCTTCGAGTGTCCCGAGCCGCGGGACGGAAGCGAGCAGGCCGCGCGTGTACGGATGTTTTGGATTCGCGAAGAGTTCCCCGACGGATGCCTCTTCGACCTTGCGGCCGGCGTACATCACGATGACCCGGTCGGCCGACTCGGCAACAACACCAAGGTCGTGCGTGATGAGGATGACCGACGTGTTCAACCGCGTCCTGAGATCGTTGAGCAGGTCGAGGACCTGGTCCTGGATCGTCACGTCGAGTGCCGTGGTCGGCTCATCGGCAATCACGACGCGGGGCTGGCACGAAAGCGCCATGGCGATCATCGCCCGCTGGCGCATCCCCCCCGACAGTTGGTGCGGAAATTCCCGGGCACGCTGTTCGGGCTCGGGGATCCGAACCAGCCGCAACATCTCGACCGCCCGCTCGCGCGCCTCGCGTCGGGCACATTTCTCGTGGCGGCGCACGGTTTCGGAGATCTGGTAGCCAACCGTGAGGACAGGGTTCAGTGCCGTCATCGGTTCCTGAAAGATCATCGCGATATCGCGTCCGCGTACGTCGCGCATGGCGGACTCGGGCAACGCCAAGAGGTTTCGCTCATCGAGCATTGCTGTCCCGGCGACGAGGCGGCCAGGCGGGCTCGGTACGAGCCGCAGGATCGACATCGCCGTAATACTTTTGCCGCAGCCGGATTCGCCGACGATTGCCAGCGTTTCGCCGGGATCGACGGCGAAAGACATGTCGTCTACGGCTCGACCCACCCCATCGGGCGTGTCGAATTCAACGGTCAGATGTGAAACCTCCAGAACGGGTGACGTTCCGGGACTGTCGTCTGGCATGCGCGCCGATTGTTGATGTGATGCGACGCGCGGAGTGTATCAGTGGGCGGGGTTTGGGGTTGGCCCGGATGACGGGGAGAGCACTCCGCGCGGGCGCATCACGCTGATTGCCCAAAGCAACGGACCCGCCGATGGCGGCGCGAGTGCTGGCATCGGCTCATTGCGGAGTGCTCCACAGCACTCCCGACATCGGCGGTTGCCCACGGCAGGCCGTCGATGGCACCGTTGCGGTCTGGAGGGAGTCATGACCAAACTGCTCGTCAGCGTTTTCATTGCCGCCGTCTGTCTGCCTGCCGGAGTTGTGGCCGCGTCAGAACCGGAATCGCTGCGGCAGGCCGCCGAAGAGGGAGCGACGGAGGATCAGTATCGCTACGCCGCAGCGCTCGAAGCGGCGGGTCAGTACAAGCGCGCGGTCCGGTGGTACGAACGCGCGGCTGGAGACTCGCCTGAAGCGGCACTTGCCCTTGCGGAATGCCTGCTTGACGGCCGCGGCACCAGGGCGGACCCGGTCAAAGCGGTCGCATTGCTGAAGGACGCTTCCGGCGCGGGCCTCGTGCGCGCCCAGTATCTACTCGGCCTGCAGTACCAGGAGGGGAACGGCGTGGGTCACGACGTGGAGGCAGCGGCACGATGGCTCGGGGCGGCGGCGGATTCTGGCCACGCCGGTGCGCAGATGCGCGCTGGGCTGATGGCGCTGAACGGCGTCGGGATGCGCCGCGACGCAGGTATCGGTCTCGCATGGCTCAGAGATGCGGCTCACGCCGGCGATGAAACGGCACAGCTGAATCTTGGGCTCTTCCATCTTTCCGGCCGCGCCGGGGTGAAACAGGATGATGCGGCCGCGGCACGTTGGTTCCACAAGGCGGCCGAGCATCGCAATGCCACCGCGCTCTTCAACCTTGGGGCGCTCTATGCCCGGGGAACGGGGGTCGACCAGGATCTGGTCGAGGCTCACAAGTGGTTCGAACTGGCGAGGCTCGCCGGAGATCAGACGGCCGGGCAGGCGCGCGATCAGGTTGGCGGCGCGCTGACGCCCGCAGGTCTGCGCAGGTCTGCGCAGCTTGTGGATGCGTGGCTGGGTGAGCGCCGCTAGTCCGGCGCATCCTGCGTTGCTGAGTCGTTACTGACGCCCCGCTTCGCGGGCAGCCTTGACCCGGTCCATCGCGACCTGGACCGTATAGCTGCGTTCGAGGTCCTCGCGGGGTGAGTCCGGAGACAACTCGCGGATGCGCTCGTACGTTCCGGAGTCGACCGCCGCGCGAAACGGTTCGATATCGCCGAAGACGTCGCCTGCCTGGCCGCGTGCACCGAGCCCGAACCCTTCGATGGTCGCGCCGTAGGTCAATGCCGAAAGGCCCATGCGATGTTTGAGTTTGGGGCTCGCCTCCGCCAGGACATCCGACGCGACCGACACCACCCAGTTTTCCTGGGTGCGCATCCATGCCTTGACGTTGCTCATGACCGCGACATAGCGCCGTCGCTCGGAGCGGTTGGTCCCGGTGCCGTGAAGCAGACGACCGTCGAACAGCATCACGGTTCCGGCAGGCGCTTCGAGGTTGATTGCGGGCGGCAGTTGACCCACCTCGCCGGCGTTGCCGGCTTCAATGAGGATGCGGTGGGAGCCTGGGATGACCAGCGTGCCGCCGTTGACCTCGTCGACGTCCTGCGGGATGTACATCGTGTTGACGAGCGCCGGCGCCTCCGCGGTCATCCAGGGCAACAGGGGCCCCTGATCGATGTGCAGGCCCTGGGGATAGCCGCCCGGGTCTGAGCCGATCGCGAGGAAGGAGTGGCAGATCCACCCCGGGCCGAGTGTTTCATCCATGATCTGTTCGATCACGGGGCCCGCCTGCACGCCGGCGGGATCCTGTTCGATGCACTGACCGAAGCAGCGTCCCTTGTTGACGAGCGTGTTGACCATCTGGCCTGTGGGGCTGTCGTACGCGACGCCGGCGGCGCGCTCGCCCTCGGACTGCTCCCACAGGCGCTCGTAAAAGCGTTTGCACTGATCGCCTGACAACGCATCCTCGATGAGACAGAACCCCCACTCGCGGAGGTCGGCGCGCATCTGATGGATGTCCTTGGTGGGTTGCGGCAGGTCGTATTGGGACCAGTACGGATGTTTGCGGCCGATGGTCGTGTCCCAGTATTGGCCGTCACCGAACTCCAGCGGTTTCGTCGTGTCGGGCGGACGCAGCCAGGGGTTGTTGGCGAAGATGGACTTCCAGGGTTCGCCCGAGGTGAAGAAGTCGGCGTAGAGGAGTGCTTCCTTCGGAGAGTTCGCGTTCACGTACTCGGGCGTGAATTCATGTGGGACGGACATGGCTGCTTCTGCCGCGGGATTCTCTGAGATGACCGTCGAAGCCTAGCATGCAGCCGCGCGGGCCCTGCTGCCCACCACTTACTCGTCCCACATTGAGCGCATCTTCGCGCCCACGTCGATTTTCACATTGCTGATCGACGCATCTTTTGCGGCGACACCGGGTCCGTCCGTCCAAGAGGTCGACTCGAAACACTCGAGTAACGTGTCCGTCATGAATCTGGAGCGGGCGCCATAGAGGTGTTTGGCGCCAAACCTGCGCTGCTCGGTGATGTAGTGCTTGTGCGGCGCGACGAGACTGAGTTCGTACTTTGCGCGGGTCATTGCCACGTAGAGCAGGCGGCGTTCTTCTTCGACCTGATCGGCGTCGTCGGCCGAAAACTCGCTCGGGAACGTGCCGTCAGTGACGTTCAGGACCGACACGGTGTCCCACTCCTGGCCCTTGGCGGAGTGGACGGTCGAGAGGATCAGGTAGTCCTCGTCTTTCAGCGGGTCGCCCGCTTCGTCACTGCTGGCGTTGGGGGGATCGAGCGTGAGTTCGGTCAGGAACTGATCGCGGCTCGGGTGGCGCAGGGCGATTGCTTCGAGTTGTTCGATATCTCCCGCGCGGACGTGCGCCGCGCCGTGCAGACGTTCGATGTGAGGCTCGTACCAGTGCCTGACCCGCGTCATCTGACCGGCCCAGGTGCTTTCCGCGGCTAGGTCGATGATCAGACCGCGCAACGTCTCCCACTCCTCCCGCGCCGCGGCGGGCATGTCGACCGATGCGAGTGCGGTGTGCAGGTAGTTCGCGGCTTCGAGCGCTTCGAGACATTTCTCGGCGTTGGCCGGGCCAACCCCAGGGAGCAACTGCAGCGTGCGGAACGCCGCGATGCGGTTTCGTGGATTGTCGACGAAGCGGAGGATTCCGAGCACGTCCTTCACGTGCGCGGACTCGAGGAACTTCAGACCGCCGTACTTCACGTAGGGAATGTCGCGCCGCACCAGTTCCACCTCGAGCGCGTCGCTGTCGCTCGACTTGCGCATCAGCACGGCCTGATCACGCAAGCGGGTGCCTTCCTCGCGTTTCGCGAGGATGTTCTCGACGACGTACAGCGCCTGGTGGTGATCGTCGTCGACCATCACGTACTTCGGTTTCTGGCCCGATCCGCGGGTGGAGCGCAGGTTCTTGTCGAAGCCCGTCTCGCCCTCGGTCATGAGTCGGTTGGCGGCGTCCAGCACGGGCTGCACGGAGCGATAGTTGTCCGAGAGGGTGACGACGCCGGCTTTCGGCGTGAACTGATCGGCGAAGCCGAGAATGTTGTCGACGGTTGCGGCGCGGAACGAATAGATGGACTGCGCGTCGTCACCAACGACACACAGACCGTCACCGTCGGGCTTGAGCGCCAGCAGGATCTCGGCCTGGAGCGTGTTGGTGTCCTGGTATTCGTCAACCAGGACATGGTCGAACCGGGAGCCGATGACCTCGGCCACCGACGGTTCCTGTACGAGCGCGTGCCAGTAGAGGAGCAGGTCGTCGTAGTCGAGCATCTGTTGCGCCTGCTTGGCAGCAACGTATTTGCGGAAGAGCTGGTTCAGCTCGCTTTCCCATTCCGCACACCACGGATAGGCCGACTCCATCGTGTCGCTGAGCGATGCCCGCGTGTTCACGCGGTGCGAATAGATCGCAAGACAGGTGTCCTTGCGCGGGAAGCGTTTGCCCAGCTTGCCGAGGTTCAGGGCCTGGCGCTGGATGTCGATGAGATCGCCCGAGTCACCGCGATCAATCACGGAAAACGTCGGTTCCATGCCGATCGTGCTGGCGAACTCCCGCAGGAGTCGGTTTGCGATGGAGTGGAACGTACCGGACCACATCCGCCGGGTGGCGTCTGTGCCACGTGCGGAGCGTGCGGCCATCGACCGTGCGGTGATGCTCTCCGCACGGAGCAGCATTTCGGTAGCCGCACGACGGCTGAAGGTCATGAGGGCGATGCGCTCCGGGTGCACCTCCGAGAGGAGCAGATGCGCAACGCGGTGCGCGAGGGTGTTTGTCTTGCCGGTGCCCGCGCCAGCAATGATGAGCAGCGGACCCGCCTTGAAACGACGCTCGTCAACCTGACCATAGGTTGCGGCTTCGCGCTGCGCTTCGTTCAGACGCTCGCCGAATTGGGGTTCTGGCACGGCATTCATGGGCGGCTCCGCAACATGGGCAACATGGGAAACATGGAGCATACTGGAGGTATATACAGTATGCCGGGCGAGAGTGCTAGACCTGACCCTCGGGAGACCGGCTGCGCGCGGCCGGTCGGTTGCCATCAGCCCGCGGCCGGGACCCCGCGCGCTGCGCCGGGACTGCCTGAATGCGATACGCTTGGGGGATTGACGACCGGAGGGAGACCCATGGAAGCATTCAGGGAGTCTGTGCGGACCTGGCTCGACGAGAACTTCAGCGACGAGATCAGGAACTCGCCCGAGGGCAGCGACGCCCGCAAAGGCTGGACCAAAACCCTGGCCGACAAAGGCTGGATCTGTCCGACGTGGCCGAAAGAATACGGTGGCGCGGGACTGAACTTCGATGAGCACATCACGCTTGTACAGGAACTGAGCAGAGCGTCCGCGCACCCGCCGCCCGACGTGCAGTCACGGAACATGATCGGGCCGACGATCCTCGAGTTCGGTACCGACGAGCAGAAGGCCCAGCACCTGCCGAAGATTGCCCGCGCGGAAGTGCGCTGGTGTCAGGGCTACAGTGAGCCCGGATCGGGCTCGGACCTCGCGTCCCTGTCGACGCGTGCGGTGCTGGACGGTGACCATTACGTGCTGAACGGTCAGAAGATCTGGACTTCGGGCGCGACCGAGTCGGACTGGATTTATGTCCTGGTCCGCACCGACCCCAATGCACCGAAACACGAAGGCATCAGCATGGTGCTGGTCGATATGGGCCAGCCGGGTGTCACGGTGAAGCCGATCAAGCTGATCTCGGGCACGTCGCCCTTCTGCGAGACCTTCTTCGACGACGCGATCGCGACCGATCTCATTGGCACGCCAAACCGCGGCTGGACGATTGGCAAGCGCCTGCTCCAGTACGAGCGGGCGGGTATCGCCGGTATGGGTGCAGAGGGCGCAGCGAACGCGCCTGCCAAGCGCACCGGCCCGAAGCGGTTTCACGTCGCGGAGGTGGCGAAACGCTACGTCGGCGAGGAGGACGGCCGGATCGCCGATCCCGCGATTCGCGACGAGGTTATCCGCCATCACCATGACTCCCAGCTCTACCAGCTGACGCTGCGCCGGGTCCGGGAAGAAAACGAGTCCGGGGAAACCGCCGGCTACACGACGTCGATTTTCAAGGCGTTGGGCGCCGATCTCGGCAAGACCTCGAGTGAACTCCAGGTTCGCCTGATGGGCTCGCAGGGCACGGGCTGGGGCGGTGAGACGTTCGGGAACGACGAGACCGAAATGACGCGGATGTGGCTCGGCTCGCGGGCGAGTTCCATCGCGGGCGGTTCGAACGAGGTGCAGCTCAACATCATTGCAAAACGGGTGTTGGGATTGCCTGACTGACGGGTCGCAGGTATCGAAGGGCCGAAGGTCGAAGGAATAGAACGTGCCGAATACGCAGATGGCAGGCGAAGACCTCGAACTGCTCGCTCGCGAACTGCAGGAAGATCTCGACGCCCGGAGCGAGCGTCAGGTCTTTGCGGGCAGCCGCGGGCCCGCCAACGTGGCGGAGGCCTACCAACTGCAGCGGGCGCTGCGCGCATTCCGCGAATCACGGGGCGAGACGGTTGTCGGCTTCAAGATCGGTTACACGAGTCCGACGGTCCGGGGCAATTCGCAGAAGTTCATGGGGCTCAACGAGTCTGTGCACGGCTACCTGTGGGACACCGAGGCGCACGCGAGCGGGGCGACTGTCGATCACCGCAGGCTTGGCATCGAGGGCGAACTTGCCGTGACCTTGCTGTCGGTCAACGGTGACGATCCCGNAGGTTGGGANGTCGCCTACTCGCCGATTGTCGAACTGCACATGATGGGGATGGACGGACCGCCAGCGGATAACCAGGGCCGGCGCGGTCTCGAGCTGATCGGGACCAACTGTATTCATTCAGGCGTCGTGCATTGCGCGGACGCGCAGCGCTGCCTGCTCGGCGAGATTCCCGTCGACACACCCATGACGGTGACGATCGGCGGCAAACACATCGAGTCGGTGACGCTTTCGGAACTGCAGGTTGACGGCGTCTACGGTCCCGTCGGGACCGTCGGTTGGCTGCAGCGGACGCTGCGGTCAGAAGGTCACGGTGACGACGCGTTGCTCGTGGCCGGCGCTGTGCTGATCTGCTCGACGCCCGGGGGACTGTACCCGGTCGACCCCGGCGGTGAGGTCAGAGTCGAATTCGAAGGCCTCGTCACAACCTGCATCGCGGACACCTGAGTCGTTCGGCGCGGTGCAACCGACCGACCGAGGCGGTAGGCTCAGCCCTCGCATCGGCCGAGCGAATGGTTCGCAGTCAGTCAAAACACCGCGCAGGTCCACACATCACACGCAAAAGAAAGGAAGCACACCATGCTGAAGCTCCACGGCATCAAAATGAGCAACTACTACTCGATCGTCAAACTGGCGATGGTCGAGAAGGGGATCGAGTTCGAGGAGGTTCAGCAGATGCCCGGACGCGACGAAGACTGGCTTGCGCGCAGCCCGATGGGCAAGGTGCCGAGCCTCGAAACGCCCGACGGTCCGCTTGCGGAAACGATGGCGATCATCGACTACCTCGAAGAGACACATCCCGACCCGTCCCTGTGGCCCGGCGATGCGTACGCGCGGGCACGCGCCCGGCAGATTGCCCACCATGCGATCTACTACATCGACCTTGCCGCACGGCCGGGACTCAACTCCGCGGCGTTCGGTGCTCCGGAAGACCCGGCGATCAACAAGATGGTCGGCAAGGCGACCCCGCGCGGCATCCAGTCGCTGGCGCGGATCGCGCAGTTCGATCCGTGGGTCGCGGGCAGCGAGTTCACGGCAGCGGACATCGTCGTCGCCAACACCGTGCCGCTCGCGCAGATGGTCTGCCAGAAGCTCTGTGATATCGACATCATGTCGGAACTCCCGGGCCTCGCGGACTACATTGGCCGCGTGAACGCGCGGGAAGCCTCGCAGAAAATAGCCGCTGACAAGTAGCGGCCGCCTGTACCGACGGTCCGGCTTGTGCCGGACTCCGGTCAGAGTCAGCGCACCTGATTCCGAAGCGCGGAACAGGTGCTCCGGTTCGGGTAGCGTGGCCACGTTGCGCGCACTTTGCGCGAAGGGAGTCCGCCAGACTGCGCGGTCGTGAGCGCGTCGACGCTGGCCGCCGTCAGCAACGTACCGACGCATCGTGCCTCGAACATGGCTCGTGCGGTCCTTCCGCGTGGCGACCCAGCGGATTGCCCGGGAGGGGCGGCGTTGGCGGGGGTGCGGAGTCTCCGGAGCCGGACCGGAACGGGAGCAGGCTCGACCACGGCAGCAGTTCATGATGTGTGATCTCGCCGTTCGGCTCGAACCCTCGCGCAAGCAGGCCTCGCTCCAGGCCCGGCATGTGCATGGCGCCCCAGGGCACGACGACCGTGCGGAAGGCTTGACCCGTGGCGTCGATGTGGGCGAGCACCGCAGCGTTGCGGTCTTTGATCAACTCGGAGAGGACCGCGGCCGAGGTCTGCATTGAAGACGGGCTGGCCATGAGCCTGAGGAACGGGAGGGGATTACCGGAGTCGCTGTCAGGCCGCCACAACGTGATCTGCCGGGCAAGTTCGCGCGCCTCTTCACTCAGATCGGACACATCCACGTCGGCGTGACGGACGGTGACCGCGCGCACCTCGATGAGGTCCGCAGTCCTCGGTTGGGGAATGACACCGGGACCCAGGGTGTACTCGGGTCGGGCGCGGGAGCGGTCACGGTCCTTCGGGAACAGCACGTGCTTCGTGTCGGTGCCCCCTTCCTCGAGAATCACCGTGCCGGGAACGTCCATCGTTTCGAAGAGGGCACGGTAGCGTTCGTAGTTGCCAAAATAGGCCATGCAGACCAGGCGGACCTTCTGGTGTTTCTGGTTGACGAACGTTCGGTCGCCGACGTAGAGCCCCTCGGATCGCAACAGCAGGTAACCGCCGGAGAAGCGCGGAAGGTAGTCGGCCGCGAGTATGGGGGCGTACAGCAAGTACAGCAGCAAGAGCCCAAGCCAGCGCACCGCCCGCGTGCATCCAGGTGTGCGCCGGCAGGAAGTACGCTGCAGGGAAGTACCAGTGCCCCAGCAACCGCATGCGGATCAGCGCGGCGAAACCGAACAGCAGTTGCGCGGTCACCAATTGGGTCTCGACTGCTCGATGGCCGAGACTGTTGGCGACCCAGTTGAGTGGCTGCGCCCCGAGCGAGAACCACAGCGCGCTGATTGGCAGGAGCATGGCTGTCCAGCTTCGCGCACGCGGGGTGACCATTGCGAAGAGCAGCCAGAGATTGGCAAGAACGACCAGCGCATTTGCGTAGAAGCTGCGTGCTGGGGTGAACGTATGGTCTCCCCAACCCCGAATCAGAGTGACATCGAACAGGGTGAAACAGGCGTCAGCGAGATACGCGTAGATGAAAAACGTGGTCGCTGCCCGCACGGCGAACGAAAACTTCGTCTGCACTTCCATGATCGGATCGGAGTCGAGTGTCCTGGGTTGCTGATTGGTTGTATGAGTCGGTAGGCATGTTTTGTTGCTGACGAGGCGCGCGAACGAAGCGGGTCGGGATCCCGCAAGGCCGGGCAACGAAGAGGCGAAGCCGTTCAGCGACGAAACAGGCCAGCGAATAGGCAACGAACTCTAGCAACTCGGGGCACGAGCAGTCGCCTGGCCCGCCGCTACGGCCTGTGCTGGAATGTGCTCCCCTGAATGACCCGAGACGG
>PBVL01000105.1 GCA_002728675.1 Gammaproteobacteria bacterium | reverse complement strand
TACTACAACTGGCACCGACAACACGCCGGAATCGATTACCAATGCCCCATCAACACTCTGGGGATCAACATGAACAACCTACTGGCTTTACACATCTAGCCTGCCCGCATCAGTTCGCATCGAATTTGGGCTTGATGTCGCAACGGTCACCATACCGATAGCGCAGGCGCGACAGATTTCGATAGTTGTTCCCGATCTGGTTCATCATGTCGCCGTAGACAGCCTGCCACTCCTCGTCGAAGAGTTCGAACGCAAGCTCATCACCGTACAGTTCTGTTGCGGCACGCTTTGCGGCAGCAATCTCCTCGAATGCCCGTTCCTTGTACCAGTCGGCGATCGCGCGAAAGTCGGCCGTACTGGTTCGATCCTTCTGCAACATCCCTCCTGCGAGAATCCGGAACAGCACGCCGCATGTGACGTGCTCCCCCATCGAGCGCGGCTCCGCGTCCGCATCAGAGGCCGGGACACCGCTCGGAACGATGACGACCAGCAGGGACAGGACCAGGACGGTTCTTTTCATGTTGCACGCTCGCGGCTCTTGCGCTCGAGATGTTTCATTGCCTCACGTTGCGAAAGCGGAGACAAGTCTTCGCTGTGGTCCTGAACGAAACGCGTCCCCCCGTCCGGATCTCCCTTCGAATGATTGCGCAGCGACCAGCCGATGGCTTTGCGGATGAAGAACTCACCGTCGTGCCAGTTGCGCCCGATGTTGCCGTACAGCAACGCCTCGTCGGTCTCCGCCTTCAGTGCAAGCTGCGCGATGATCGATAGACGACGAGTCCACATGTTGCGCGCCCCGGAAAACGCGACAAGGCGCCACCGAATCTTCCCAGGATGGTCGGGCAACAGTTCACCAACCCGCGGCGCAAGGGAATCCGTGAAGTCCCACCAGGCGCCTTCCGCGACCATGCGTCGATAGACGGAGAGCATGTCCGGTGTCTGCCAAGCCCTGCAGCGTTTGGGACCCGCCACGGCAATCGCCGCATACCGTTCCTCACGATGAATTGCGCCTTCCCACAGCTCGGCCATGACCGTTCTGAACTCGTCCGAATCCCGCAGCGGATGGCGGGCAAGCGATTCTTTGAGGATGACCTTCTGTTGAGGCGCCTGCACACCGTGAAAACGGCATCTCGGACTTCATGTATGCCTGCATGGCAGGTGCTTTGCCCGAGACAGCCCCGCGGCGCAGACTGTACCGGTCAGCGGGTGCACCTCAGTCTTCGTGAGTCCAGCGCCGACGTTCCGGCCTGCCGCCCCGGTATGCGGTCGAGACGACCTCATGCAGCGTCAGTTCCCACAGCAGGTAGCGCGATGACGGCTTGTAACTCGACACCCCCTCGGCCTCGGCACGCACGTCCACGTCGTCGATCTGCCGCGCGACGCCGGACATCTGAAACTCGCCGCTGCTGCCCGATGTGTCGGAGAGCGCACAGTGCAGGCAGAACAGACCATTCTCCCGAAGATCGCGACTTTTGGGCGACTTCGGTTCGGTGAACACGAAGCAGCGACCGGCACCGATGATCGGGGTGATGGGATACGCGCGCGGCGCTCCGGACGGCTTGACCGTGGCGAGATAGGCCACCTTGCCGTCCAGGCGTTCCTGCCCAAATGCGGCGAGTTCGGGTGCCGCGGTCGACAGTTCGTTCCAGGATACGCCGGTCAACGCTGATTTCCCCACTTCATGACTGGCTCAGCATACCGTACCCGGTCGCCCTCCGTGAGGCGCACACACTCGGCGAGCCCCTGGTACGCCTCGCCGTAGCCGGGCCTGAGTTCGATGGCCCGCCTGAACGATGCCTCGGCCGCATCTACCCGCCCCATGCGGCGATAGAGGCCCGCGATGTTGTGGTGGAACGGGGCGGCATCCGGGCGCAGCACGAGTGCACGGTGGATGAGTTCCAGCGCCTGCGCGTGGCGATCCTCCTCGCCGAGTACGAGACCAAGCAGGTGCAGCGCATCCGGATTGTCCGGCTCCCGTTCCAGAAAGATCCCCGCCGTACCGGCGCCGTTTCCACGGCGCTGCAGGGCCATGCCTCGCTCGAGCTGTCCGCGCATGGATGAATCCAATCCCTTCTGCCCCGCATGATCTTTGAATGAGCAGTCCGGTCACGCGGCCGGCAGTCTCCCCGCCCGCAATCCACTGCACACAGGTACACTCGCGCGAGCGTTTAAGCCAGATTCGAACCACATGCTCAACGCCTGGCCCCCTCCCGGCTCGCGGTATCGCCGTGGCCTCACGCTGTGTGCGCTCGCACTGGTGACCCTGCTCCTGTCGCCAGCGGCCTGGACCGAGGAGAAGGTTGGTCTCGTGCTGTCCGGCGGCGGCGCCCGTGGCCTTGCTCACATCGGTGTCATCACGGCGCTGGAGGAACTCGGGATCACGATTCACGCCGTCGCCGGCACGAGTATGGGCGGCATTGTCGGCGCACTCTACGCCAGCGGCAAAACCACCGACGAGATCGAACACGTCGCGCGCAATCTTGACTGGGCGGAAGCCTTCTCGGATCAGCCTGAGCGGGGCAAGCTCTCGTTCCGCCGCAAACAGGATTCGCGTGAGTATCTTGTGAAGGCACACGCAACGTTCGACGGTGGCGTGTTGAGCCTGCCAAAAGGGATCGTGCAGGGTCAGAATCTCCAGCTGCTGCTCCAGCGTCAGTTCGTCCACGTCAGCCACATCACCGACTTCGACAAATTGCCGATCCCGTTTCGGGTGGTCGCAGCCGATATCCGTCACGGGTGATGCCGTGGTCCTGGGATCGGGCTCGCTGCCCATCTCGGTCCGGGCCAGCATGTCGGTGCCGAGGATTTTCGCGCCCGTCGAGATCGACGATCGAATCCTCGTGGACGGCGGAATCGCGAACAACCTGCCGGTGGAAGTCGCGGAGGAGATGGGCGTGGATCGCGTCATCGCGATCGGTATCACGTCGCCGCTTCCCAATCCAGAGCAGCTCGACTCGGTCATACCCATCATCGAGCAGCTCACGACGCTGCTGACGTACAACCAGATGAAGGCACGTTTCGACCTGCTGGACGAGAGCGACGTGCTCATTACCCCCGACCTGACGGGGCTGCCGGCGTGAGCCTTCGACCGCCCTGACGATCTGATCGAACGCGGCTACCAGGCCACGATGGCCATGCGCGACCAACTGACCCACGTCGCCGCCCTGGCTGCAACGCGCAAAATGACCCGAACCGCGGCGTCGCAGCCGCCGGTCGTGGCGGACATCACTGTCGCAAACGACTCGTCCATCTCAGACAAGCTGATTCTCGCGCAGATCCGCCAGGCGACCGGCGCGCCGCTCGACCGCGACGCGTTGGAGGAGGACCTCGCCTCGGTGTACGGGTACGACTATTTCGAGTCGGTGAACTACCGCCTGCTGCCCGGCGAAGGCGAGACCACATTGTCAATCGATGTTCGTGAAAAGTCCTGGGGGAGGGATCTCCTTGGCGCGAGCTTCGAGATCTCTTCCGACAGCAACGGCGATGCCAGCTACAACATCGCCGCCAACTACCGCCAAGCAAGACTGACGAGGCGTGGCGGCGAATGGTTCAGCGTCGCACAGATCGGCCATAACACGTCACTGCGCAGCGAGTTCTATCTGCCAATCGACTACAAGCAGCGGTTTTTTCTGCGGCCCTACGCAAGCTACAGGGAGCGCCTGTTCGACTCCGCCACCAGCAATCATTTCGAGTCGCGAGCGAACATCTCGACCTGGACGTCTGGGCTGTTCGCCGGCACCGAGATCAGCAACAAGGCGATTCTCGGCGTTGGTATCGAGTCCGACGTCGGCAAAGGCAAGCGCCTTGTCGGCCCGAACGCGGTCGATGTCAGCCACCGTGATCAGGTGACCTACCTGCTTGTCGAGGCAGACTCGCTCAACAATCTCTACTTTCCCAACGAAGGGATCTTCACGACGGTGCGCTACGACCGGGTCAGACCAACGGGCGGTCGCCAGCGTTTCGATCGTCTGACTGCCGAACTGACAGCGGCGGTCGCGATGGGACCGCACTCACTCGTTCTGGGCACGCGGTACGTCGGCACAGACAGCAAGGATCCAGCAGATGACCAATCTCGGTGGATTCCTGAACCTTTCAGGCATTCGCAGCGAATCGCTCAACGACATGAGTCAACGGTTCGCGAGACTGACCTATCTGCACCGACTCGATCAGCAAAGCATCCTGCCGGTGGATCTGCCGGTCTACGTGGGCGTGTCATTGGAGGCCGGCAACGTCTTCCCGGACCGCCACGCAATCACCAGTACCAACCTCATCAGCTCCGCTTCCCTCATGGTTGCTCTTGATAGCACGCTGGGTCCCCTATATTTTGGCTACGGCCGCGCCGACGGTGGTGACTCGGCCTTCTATCTCAAGCTCGGACGTCTGTTTTGAATCTGTATCACGCGATCGCAAAGGCTGACCCCGCATCCCCCTGCATTGTCGATGCCACCGGGGCGGTCCTGTTCACGTACGGCGACATGTTCCGCGAGAGCGCGCGCATGGCGGCCAAATTGGGCCACCTGGATCTTGCCAAAGGGGACCGGGTCGCCGTTCAGGTCGAGAAGTCGCCGGAGGCGATGGTCCTGTACCTAGCCTGTCTGCGCCGAGGCCTGATCTACCTGCCCCTCAACACCGCATACGGCGAACATGAGCTGGCACATTTCGTCAGTGACGCCGAACCCGCGCTTATCGTCTGCGACCCGGCAGGCCGCGACACATTTGCGGGCCTTGCGGGTGGCCATGTCCTCACTCTCGACGCGGAAGGCAACGGTGACCTCATGGAGGCGCTCGGCGCTGTTCCCGCCGATGAACCCGTCGTCGACTGTGCCGATGATGACGTCGCATCAATCCTGTACCCCTCCGGCACCACCGGGAAGCCCAAGGGCGCGATGATCACCCACGGCAACCTCATCTCCAACGGCGAGACGCTGCGCGAGTCCTGGGGCTTCACCGGAAGCGACGTGCTGCTGCACGGCCTGCCGATCTTCCACGTACACGGCCTGTTCGTCGCCGCGAACCTTGCCATGCTAACCGGCGCCACAATGATCTATCTGCCCGGCTTCAATACCGCCGAGGTGATCAGTCTGCTCCCGCGCGCAACCGTGTACATGGGTGTCCCCACCCACTACACGCGCATGCTCGGAGAGTCCTCTCTCGATCGAGACGCTTGCGCGAACATGCGCCTCTTCACGTCCGGCTCCGCGCCGCTGCTGCCGGCGACATTCGCCGCCTGGTCCGAGCGGACCGGTCACACCATCCTCGAGCGCTACGGCATGACCGAGACCGGCATGAATACGTCGAATCCGCTCGAAGGTGAACGCAAGCCTGGCACTGTCGGACCGCCACTGCCCGGCGTTGAGGCAAGAATTCTGGATGACGCGGGCAACACAGTGGGGCTGGACGAGCCCGGCGCGCTAGAAGTGCGCGGACCGAATGTGTTCAGCGGGTATTGGCGCCTGCCCGACAAGACCGCGGAAGAGTTCACTGACGACGGTTTCTTCCGCACGGGAGACGTCGCCAGCCTGGACGCCGACGGCTACGTCTCAATCATCGGACGGAACAAGGACCTCGTGATCACCGGCGGACTCAACGTCTACCCCGTCGAAATCGAATCGATGATCGACCGCATGGCCGGCGTTCTGGAATCCGCCGTCATTGGGGTCCCACACCCTGACTTCGGCGAGGCCGTCACCGCGGTGGTTGTGCGCGAGGGTGCGCAGGACGTCAGCGAGCGCGACGTCATCACGTGGCTGAAGGACAACCTCGCGAACTTCAAGGTCGCCAAACGCGTGCACTTCGTCGACGCGTTGCCCCGCAACACAATGGGCAAGGTACAGAAGAACGTCCTGCGCGATCGGTTCGGCGATGTCTGAAACGCTTCGAATCGGTGTCCTCGCGTCCCACCGGGGATCCAATCTGCAAACGGTGATGGACGCGGCGGCAAGCGGGCGCCTGGCGGGCGAAGTCGCCGTGGTGATCAGCAACAACAGCGGTGCGCTGGCGTTGGCAAGAGCCCGTGAGGCCGGCATCCGTGGTCTGCACATTTCCAGGCGAACACACGGCGACAACGAGGACGCCGCCATCTGCGAAGCCCTGCGCGAAGCGCGCGTCGGCGTCGTGCTGACGCTTGGGTACATGAAGAAACTCGGCCCGCTCACGCTCGAAACGTTCCGCGGCCGGATCCTCAACATGCACCCATCGCTGCTGCCCCTCTACGGCGGGCAGGGCATGTACGGCGAACACGTGCACGCAGCCGTCATCGCTGCCGGTGAGCATGAAACGGGCGCCTCGATCCACCTTGTGGAACCGGAGTACGACACCGGTCCCGTGATCGCTCAGCGCAAGGTGCCGGTCCGGACCGACGATGATCCGGCCAGTCTCGCCGCGCGCGTGCTTGCCGTTGAACACGCATTGCTCGTCGACACCCTGGCGCGCGTTGCGGCAGGAGACCTCGAACTCCAGGCCTGACCCGACCGGAAAGGCGGGCCTGAACATCCGGAACTTGACAGTGCCTGACGATTCAATAAAGCTTCGGGCGATGCGCGCACACCATTTCGACATAGCAGAACTCATTATGATCACCGCGTCGGCGGTGGGTTGAGCTCTGCACTGCTCCAGGTAGCACTCGCAGAAAACCCGCCCGGAAGGCGGGTTTTTTTTTGGGCGGTAACCGCCTCGGAACATCGGGACACCAGATTTCACTCAATCGGGGACAGGTAGAAGCACACGTGGCCGAACAGCAACGATCCGAGGACGAGTTTTCCTTCGTAGAAGCCGAACATGAGGTTCTGGACCTCTGGGAGGAGCAGGAGACGTTTGCCCGCTCACTGAACCAGACCCGGAACGGACAACCGTACATCTTTTACGACGGACCGCCGTTTGCGACCGGTCTGCCCCATCACGGCCACTTGCTCTGTTCGGTCATCAAGGATGTGGTCCCGCGGTATTTCACGATGAAGGGCTTCCACGTTCAGCGGCGCTTCGGCTGGGACTGCCATGGGTTACCCATCGAGCACGAGATCGACAAGAAACTCGGGATGTCCGCGCTCGAAGCCGTGGAACAAATGGGGGTCGCCGCCTACAACAACGAGTGCCGGTCGATCGTCCTCACCTACACGCGGGAATGGCGCAAGACGATCACCCGGCTCGGACGCTGGGTCGACTTCGACGATGACTACAAAACCATGGAACCCTGGTACATGGAGTCCGTCTGGTGGGTCGTTCGCCAGCTCTGGGACAAGGACCTCGTGTACCGGGGCGAAAAGGTTGTGCCGTTTTCGACCGCACTGGGCACGGTCCTCTCGAACTTCGAGGCAACTTCGAACTACCAGGACGTTCAGGACCCCGCCGTCACCGTCCTGTTCAAACTCGAAGATGAGGACACATACCTTGCGGCGTGGACCACCACTCCGTGGACGCTCCCCTCGAACCTCGCCCTCTGTGTCGGTGACGACATCGAGTACGTCAAAGTCAGGGATGCCGACGGCCGCGAGATCGTCGTGGCCGAGGCGCGTCTGCCCGAAATCGAGAAACACCGGACTGTGGAGGTTGTCAGCCGCATGGCGGGGCGGGATCTCGTCGGACGGCGCTACGAGCCGCTGTTCGACTACTTCACCGACCAGAAAGACAACGGCGCATTCGTCGTACTTTCCGACGACTATGTCTCAACCGACAGCGGTACGGGGATCGTCCACCAGGCTCCAGCGTTCGGCGAAGATGACTTCCGGATTCTGAAAGCCGCCGGCATTTCGGCAACCGTGTGTCCCGTCGACATGGCGGGCGCGTTCACGGACGAAGTGACCAACTTTGCCGGCATGCATGTGAAGAATGCCGACAAACACATCATCAGTCACCTGAAAGACACGGGTGCGCTCTACGTGCAGGACGTGATCGTTCACAGCTACCCGTTCTGCCCACGCTCTGACACGCCCATCATCTACCGAACGATCGACTCATGGTATGTCCGTGTCGAGCCCACGCGTGAAGCACTCGCGTCGGTCAACCAGCAGATCAACTGGGTCCCCGGCCACATTCAGGCAGGCCGCATGGGCAACTGGCTCGAAGGCGCGATCGACTGGGCCATCTCGCGCAACCGGTACTGGGGTACGCCACTGCCGATCTGGACCAACGACGAAACCGGCACAATGCACTGCATCGGGTCCCGTGACGAACTGAAAGCCCTGACGGGGGTCATGGTCGAAGATCTGCACAGGGAGCATGTCGACGACCTCACCTTTACCAGGGAGGGCGAGCCCGGGACGTACCGACGGATCCCGGAGGTCCTCGACTGCTGGTTCGAGTCAGGCTCGATGCCCTACGCACAGCTCCACTACCCGTTCGAAAACCAGGAGGTGTTCAACAAGGGGTTCCCGGCTGAATTCATCTCGGAGGCGCTCGACCAGACCCGCGGCTGGTTCTACACGCTGATCGTTCTGGGCTCAGCCCTCTACGACAAACCCGCTTTCAAGAACGTCATCGTGGCCGGCCTGGTGATGGCCGAAGACGGCAAGAAGATGTCGAAGAGCCTCCGCAACTACACGCCGCCTGACGACCTGATGGAAACTTACGGCGCGGACGCGCTGCGGCTCTACCTCATCAATTCGGGGCTTGTGCGCGGCGAGGAACAGCGTTTCTCGGATACGGGCGTGAAGGACATGGTGCGCCGCGTGCAGTTGCCGTGGCTGAATGCGTTCCGGTTTCTGTCGACCTATGCCGAGATCGACGGCTGGCAGTTCCCGGCTGACGGAGCGGTACGTTCAGACAACATCATGGATCAGTGGATTCTGTCCCGGCTGCAGTCGCTGAAGGCCCGCATCGCGGTGGAGATGGAAGGCTACCGCCTCTACAACGTGGTCCCAGCCCTCTTCGACTTCATCGAGGACCTGACGAACTGGTACATCCGCTTGAACCGCGCACGCTTCTGGGCGTCCGGCATCGGCACAGACAAGGAGGCCGCGTACGCAACGCTCTATCGGGCACTCTCCGATCTGACCCTGGCCATGGCACCTTTCGCGCCTTTCCTCGCTGAACATCTGTACCAGAAGCTCCTGGGGCTCGCAGCTTCCCCGGGGGCCGACTCGGTTCACCTCTGCGACTATCCGACCGCGGACGAGGCGCTGATCCAGCCCCTGCTGGAAGAAGCCGTAACGAGGCTGTCCCACATCATCCTGTTGGGTCGTCAGCGGCGAAACCAGGTCAAGGTCAAGACCAAGGTGCCACTGCCGGCACTGACGATCGTGCACCGCGACGAGGCCCTGCTTGCAGAGATTGGTCGCCTCGAGGACTACGTCCGGACCGAACTCAACGTCAAGACAGTCCGCTACGCAACGGACGAGTCGAACTACATCAGCCTGTCTGCAAAGCCGAACTCACCTGTGCTGGGCAAGCGCCTGGGAAAGCGGTTCAAGAACTTCAAGGCCGCCATTGAAGCCCTCGGCTCGGAAGCGATCGAACGTTTCCAGGAGACCGGCACGCTGGAACTCGACGGTGAGCAGTTTGGCGAAGGCGATATCCTGATCTTCCGCGAACCGATCGAAGGCACATCGACGGTCAGCAATCGGTTCATCGCCGTCGACATGGACTGCAACGTGACGCCGGAACTGCAACGGGAAGGTCTCGCCAGGGAAGTGATCAACCGCATTCAGCGCTCCCGTCGGGACATCGGGCTGGAAGTTGTCGACCGGGTCGACATTCGCTACGCAGCCGATGCCGCGCTCGCCGAGGCGATCGCCGCGCACCGCGACCACATCATGGCTGAGACCCTCGCGCTCACCCTCGAGAATGCGGAGCCGGAGGCCGCAGCACTGCAGTTCGACGTGGAGGGGGAAAGCCTTGCGCTGACGATCAGTCGTCGTCCGACATAACACCCGGGGTCCGGCCAGTTGGCGAACGAGAGTCCTGTGCCTGGGGTGCGTCCTGTGCACCCTCCGCACCCGGCTGCAACAGAACTGCCACCACGTCGAGCAGTTCATCAACGCTGAACGGCTTCTTGAGGAATCGGGCGAAGCCGTCCTCCGATACCTCTGCCATGACCCGGTTCTGATCGTACCCGCTGATCAGGATGACCGGCAGGCGCGGGTCCTGAGCGCGAATCCGACCGTACACCTCGGCCCCCGACAGCCCGGGCATCGTGCAATCGATGATTGCGAGATCGAACGGCGCGTTACGATCCCTGAACCGCTCAGCCGCCTCGACACCGTCCGCGGCCACAGCCAGTTCGAACCGCTCCGCCTGGAGAATGCTCGACAGCAGGCCCCGGATGTGGGCATCGTCATCTGCAAACAACACCCTGCCACGAGGGCTCGAACCCCGGCCGCGGTGAACCTGGTAGACGACCTGGGGCAGGTAGACCCCCATCGTGGTGCCGACCCCCTGGGTCGAGTCAACATGCACGAAACCTCCATGGAGGCGGACGATTCCTGCAATCGTCGCGAGCCCCATGCCGCGCCCGCGCTCGCCGTCCGAGTAGAACGGATCGAAGATCCTGTCGAGCTGGCGCTGCGGTATGCCACGGCCATTGTCCTGCACGGACAGCAGCACGTACTCTCCAGGCTCGCACAGTTCCGCAAAGTGACTTGCCGCAAGAAGCGCTTCATCGACTTCGACCCAGCCGGTCGAGATCACGATCGTACCGTCGTCGTTGACCGCATTGACCGCGTTCGACACCAGGTTGACGACAACCTGACCAAGCTGGACACGGTCGCCGCGGACGGTCGGCAGTTCCGGTAACAGTTGCTCGCGCAGCGTCACCGTGCCCGGCACCATGGAGCGCAGCAGGGCTTCGTTTCCGGCCACGACCGCGCTGACGTCGATGTTCTCGAAGTCAGTGGGGCCCTTACCGGCGTATTGCAGCATCTGACTCGTGAGGTCGACCGCCTGCCGCGCCCCGGACATCACCATGTAGAGATCTTTGCGGACCTCACTGTTTGCCGGAAGCTTGCGCATCGCAACGCTGGTAAAGCCGAGGATGCTCGTCAGCAGGTTGTTGAAGTCGTGGGCGATTCCGGCCGCCATGTCACCAAGGCTCTGGGTCCGTTGGGCCTGGGTGACATGCAGCTCGAGGCGACGGTTCTCGCGCTGGCTTTCTTCGACCCGGTCCCGTTCATCGCGCAGGTCTTCGCTGACTTCTTCCGAGGCCACAAGCACGATCCCCAGCCCGGCAAANATCGCCACAACGGCGTTGACCAGGNACAGTTGGGCAAACAGGGCCGAGTCTGCGTAGACGAATGGCGCCCAGATTTCGAGGCACAGGTAGAACGCGATGGCGCCCGCGAGCCAGGCCCGCCCGGGCGACCGGCGTTCACGCATATCGAANAGCACGATCAGCATCGCAAGCCCGAACGCGGCAAGCCAGGGCGAGCGGGCGAACAGGTCCGATGCCACATCGAAATCGCCCGCGATCGCACGATTCATCACGACCCCCGCGATGACGAAGAATACGAGCAGCCAGACCCCCGGCAGCGGCCAGGGCGTCACACGACCGCGCATGGTCATCACCGCTCCGAGCACGGCCAGGCTGAACAGCATCTGCGCGATNCCGGCCGCCACAACGTATGCAACGTCGCTCGTGAGGAACACGCCCAGATACACGAGCACCTGGCTCGCCATCTCGAACCCCAGGGCCAAACCACCGAGCCTGAGGTACGGATACCCGAGGCGCCTGTGGTGCTGCAGCAGCACCACGATGAGCGCGAGGTCGAACAGACTCGTGAAGATGACGCTGCAATCGTCTGCATGTACCACGCCTACCAGGCCGGGCCCGGCATTGTCACACGGTCCCTTGCGCCGCGCACCATGGCCCGGTCCCGACTATTCGACCGGTCGTCGAAACCATTGCAGCGGCGCACGGTTCGTAGTTTGATGACCGCCCGCCTGCCTGCCTGAGACACACGCATGACCGAGCTCGTGAACGCGCCCCTTCGTCAGATCGCTGCCGCAATTGCCAGCGGTGAGGTCACGTCGGAGACCATCACGCGTGCTTTCCTGGACCGGATCGAAGCGGTCAACGGGCCCCTCAACGCGGTTGTCTGCATGGACGCCGAGACGGCACTGAAACGCGCGAAGAACGCCGACGCGGCGCTCAAGGCAGGCGACCTGCGCGGCCCCCTGCACGGCGTACCGATCACGCTCAAAGACAGCCTCGATACGATCGACCATGTCACGACCTGGGGAACGACGGGACGTCGCGAGGTCCGACCCGGCGCAGACGCGACCTGCGTTGCGAGGCTCCGCGACGCCGGGGCGGTGGTCCTCGGTAAAACCAACACGCCCGAATTCACCCTGTCGTTCGAAACCGACAACCTCGTCTACGGCCAGACCAGCAACCCCTACGATCAGTCCCTGACGCCGGGCGGAAGCAGCGGCGGCGCGGCCGCCATCATTGCTGCCGGCGGTTCACCCTTCGACGTGGGCACAGACACGGGCGGCAGCATCCGGCTGCCCGCGCATTTCTGCGGCATCGTCGGCCTGAAGCCAACGACCGGGCGGATTCCCTGCACGGGCAACGCGCTGCCGACCTCCGGGCTGCTCGCACCGTTGTCACAACCGGGGCCGATGGGGCGTTTCGTTGACGACATCGCGTACACGCTGCCGGTGATGGCGGGCCCCGACAACCAGGACCCGAACGCGGTCGATGCCGTCCTGCATGACCCCGACGCCGTCGATGTTGACGATCTGCGCATCGCCTGGCACGCCGACAACGGTATCAGGACTCCTTCGGCGGACATCGTGAGAGCCGTGACCGATGCCGTCGACCGGTTGCGCGAGAGTGGCCACGAGGTGACGGAAAGTCGGCCGCCCGGACTCGAAATGGCGTACTTCATCATGAATCGTGTGTTCGGCGCGGACGGCGGCGACCTCATCGAAATGCTCATCGAAGACGCCCATACGACTGACGTTTCGCCCGCGTTGCAGAACAGCCTGGCCAGTCACCGCGCCCAGCCCGACATGAACCAACGTGAGTTCGCTCAGGTCATGATGCTCTGGCACAACTACAAGA
>PBVL01000104.1 GCA_002728675.1 Gammaproteobacteria bacterium | reverse complement strand
CCCGAGATGGACATGACACCCTATCGTGAGGCAATTGCCGGCTGAACCCGTCAGTCCCCCGTTGTCCTCCGTCTACATTGCAACCGCCGTCTACAGCTCTGTTCAGCACGCTCACGCTCGACGGCATTGTGCTGTTGTCTTTCTTTACAATCACCGTGCACAAGGTCGAGGAGCATCGGGAGCATCTGAACGCTATTTCCGCGACCAACAGGCTCGTGCAGAAGGGTGTTGGGGGTGCGGGACGCTCGGGGCGCAAATGAAAGACGCCCAGCGGGCACTCAAGATGCTGAAGGACCTAATCCTGCAGCAGCACAAGGCGGGCGTGCTTACGAAGGCGGGTGCGACGAAGTTCGAGCGTACGCTTCAGGATTTCAATCTGAGCGTCATGCTGCGCGGCCTCATCGGGCAGGCGAACCACAACGTCCGGGACGGCCACAAGTCGCTCGCCATTCAGTCTCTTCAGCTCGCCTACGACGAACTGCTCAAGGCGAACCAGGGCAACAAGCACCTCGAAGAGATGACCTAGCTTGCGAATACGATCAAGCATCTGAAGGCCGCACAGGGCCGGGTCGAGGATTCAGACCGTGGGGGTGTGGGGGTGGCTCGTGAGACATGGAGGTTCGAGGCGCCGACCCGGCCGGTGACAGCGCCTCTGGTGCTTCATAACGTCAAGTTCGTACGCACGCGCAGGAGCCTGGAGCGCGAGGAGGCGAAGGACGGCTAACAGTCTGCACAACCGCTCACGTGGCAGTTATGCAATTGCGAAGAATCATCATGACCGATGACAACAACACCGATGGCAAGAACAGCCAGCCGCGGGTAGAGCGTAGCTCGAGTCAGGGCGATCGGCGCGGCAATGACCGGTTTGTATCCGAGTTGAAGCCGCGTCGGCAGAAGGGCGATCGCCGCAAGTCCTGATTCCGGCGACACCGACCGGCAGCACGCCTGCGGGTGACTTCCCGGCAGGCCTGAGGCAAGCTCGCCGCTTTCCCAGGTCGGGCACGCAGATCCGTTGAGTACCCCCACGCTCATCACCTTTGTAGCGTATCTCTTCGTCATCCTCGGTATCGGGATGGCGGCATCCCTACGATCGGGGTCCATGAATGGTTACCTCCTAGGTGGACGCTCGCTGGGGCCAGTCACGACCGCGCTGTCGGCGGGGGCATCGGACATGAGCGGTTGGTTGCTGCTCGGACTACCGGGCGCCGTGTACCTGTCCGGTCTCTCGGAAGTCTGGATCGCGGTAGGTCTCACGATCGGCGCGTTCTTCAACTGGACCTTTGTCGCGGGGCCACTGCGGTCCACAACCGCCGCATCCGGCGCTATGACCCTCCCCGGATTCTTTGCGCTGCGCTTTGCCGTGACGGACGCTGACTTCGCAACCAGGTTGCTCCGAGTCGTATCCGCGCTCGTCATTCTGTTGTTTTTCACGTTCTACGCTGCGAGCGGGCTGGTGGCGGGGGCACGACTGTTTGAAGCGTCTTTCGGGCTCTCGTACAGTCTCGCGCTCGGCGTTGGGGCCTTGGTGATCGTGAGCTATACCGCGCTTGGCGGGTTCCTCGCCGTGAGCTGGACTGACGTACTCCAGGGCACGATCATGCTGCTGGCGCTGGTCGCGGTGCCTGTGGTGATCCTCTCCGGCTTGCCCGACGCACCCCTCGCACATGAGCCGTCGAGCTATCTGTCTGCGGTTGAAGGCGTCTCGGCGCTCTCGGCGGCGAGTCTCCTTGCCTGGGGCCTCGGGTACTTCGGACAACCGCACATTCTGACCCGCTTCATGGCGGCGCGAGACGACGAAGCGATCGCGCGCGGCCGGGCGATCGGGATGAGCTGGATGGTCGTTACCCTGGTCTGTGCAGTTTCCGTCGGGGTGTTGGGCAACGCGTATCTGCACGCGAGCGGAGTGCCGCTGGGTCCCGGAACCGCCGAAACCGTGTTCATCATGCTCACACAGGTTGTGTTCAATCCGTGGGTCGGCGGAGTCCTGCTTGCCGCAATCCTTTCGGCGATCATGAGCACGATCGACTCGCAACTTCTCGTCTCGTCGAGTGTGCTGACGGAGGATCTGTATCGTCCGCTCCGCCCGCAGGCGGGCGATCGGGAACTGGTACTGGTTGGGCGCGTGATGGTGCTGGTCATCTGCGCCGTGGCTGCGGCAATCGCAACCGATCCACAGAGCCAGGTCCTCGGTCTCGTCAGCTACGCGTGGGCGGGGCTGGGCGCCGCGTTTGGTCCTGTCGTGCTGTTCAGTCTCTACGGACGGGGCACCACCCACTGGGGCGCAGTCGCCGGGATGGTGACCGGTGCGGTCACCGTGGTCGTGTGGTCAGGACTGAGCGGCGGACTCTTCGACCTGTATGAACTGCTGCCGGCGTTCCTGCTTGCGTGCCTTGCGATCGAGGTGGTCAGCCGCATGACGTCTGACCCTGCCTGATCGTGTTTGCGTGCCCCTTAAGTCAGAAGTGCACGACCGAGCGGATGCTCTTGCCTTCGTGCATGTAATCGAACGCCTTGTTGATTTCCTCGAGTGGGAGATCGAACGTCACGAACTCGTCGAGCTTGATTTCGCCACCCATGTATTGGTCGACCATGCCGGGCAGCTGAGAGCGGCCCTTTACGCCGCCAAACGCTGTACCGCGCCAGACGCGCCCGGTGACCAACTGGAACGGGCGGGTCGAGATTTCCTGACCAGAGCCCGCGACGCCGATGATGATCGACTCACCCCAACCCTTGTGGCAGCACTCGAGTGCCGACCGCATCAGTTCGACGTTGCCGACGCACTCGAAAGAGTAGTCGACGCCGCCGTCGGTCATGTCAACGATCACATCCTGGATCGGCCCGCTGTGGTCTTTCGGGTTGACGCAATCGGTCGCACCGAGCATCTGCGCCATCTCGAACTTGTCCGCATTGACGTCGATGGCGATGATGCGGCCGGCCTTGGCGAGCACAGCGCCCTGGACAACCGAGAGACCAATGCCGCCCAGTCCGAAGACCGCGACCGTCGCGCCTGGTTCGACCTTCGCAGTGTTCAGCACGGCGCCGATTCCCGTCGTGACCCCGCAGCCAAGCAGGCACACCTTATCGAGGGGCGCGGCGGGGCTGATCTTGGCGAGTGACACCTCGGCGGCAACGGTGTACTCCGAGAACGTCGAAGTACCCATGTAGTGATAAAGCTGCTTGCCGCCGATCGAGAACCGCGACGTGCCGTCCGGCATGACGCCCTGTCCCTGCGTCGTCCGCACGGACGCACAGAGGTTGGTCTTGCCCGAAGTGCAGAACTTGCACTCCCCGCATTCGGCCGTGTACAACGGAATCACATGGTCACCCGGTGCGACGGACGTGACGCCTGCGCCCACTTCCTCGACGATAGCGCCGCCTTCGTGACCCAGAATGACGGGGAACAGCCCCTCAGGGTCATCGCCCGATAGCGTGAACGCGTCGGTGTGACAGACGCCGGTCGCGACCACGCGGATCAGCACCTCGCCCGCCTTTGGACCCGCTACGTCTACTTCTTCGATGGTTAACGGTTTGCCTGCTTCCCAGGCGACGGCTGCACGGGATTTCATGCGTGGGGTCCTTGGCGGTTGAGTCCGGAGGTGTGCTTGCGGTATTCAGGTCGAAATGACGCGAAGTGTCGGCAGCGTAACGCAAGGTGCCCACGCGGCCAACCTGGCGGGCGCCCGGCGGGAATCAGAGACGCCGCTGCAGACCGACGTACAGCGAGCGGGGCTCACCGACGAAATAGCGTTCACTGCCGAAGCCGAAGTCGGCCCGTTCGGCGTAGTCGCGGTCGGCTGCATTCATGATGCGCGCAAAGAGCCGCCAGTCGCCCGCGGCGAACTCGGCGCGCAGGTTGATGAGCGTGTGCCCGGGATAGTCGTTGGCGTTGCTGGCATCCGTGTAGTAGCGCGCGAGCCGAATCCACTCGAGCTCTGTGCTGATGCGTGATGTGGGACGCCAGACGAGTTGCATCGAGCCCATGAAGCGGGGTGCCGTGTCGATGTCATTGCCGGACACGTCCTGTCCCGAGACGAGCACTCCTGCGTCGTATTCGTGTCTCTGGTAGGTCGCCGCGAGTGACACTTCGAGCGACGGCGCGAGTTCGCGGTTCAGACTGACTTCGATGCCCTTGTGGGACGTCTCACCGCCGTCCACGTTGATCCGGTTGCTGTCCCGAAAGATCACGTTGTCCTTGCGCATCGTATAGGCCGCGAGATCGAGACGGCCGGCAACGGTGAACTGCCGGTAGCCGACTTCGAGGCTCAGCATCGACTCGGAGTCGATCCGGCTGACCGACTGAGCGTTCTGCAGGCGGTAGAGTTCAGTCGTCTGCGGCGCACGGAAGCCGCGCGCCAGATTGACGTAGACGTTCGAGGTATCGCTCAGACGCCGGATGATTCCAATGGAAGGTGACAGGTTGTCGAACTTGTCCTCGCGGTCCGCGGGGCGATTGAAACGACAGCCCCCGAAACCGCATGGAATGCCGTTGTCCTGTGTGCGCCCGACCCGCATGCGGTTGTCGTAGTCGTAGTCGACATGCTCACCGCGAAGCCCGGCAACGAGCGTGGTCGAGGGCCCGAGGTCGTATTCGGCATGGGCGAAGACCGCAAGCATCCCGGCCTCCACCTCATAGTCATAGTGTTTCCCCTGCGGGATCGTGGTCCGCAGGAACGCGCTCGGCGAAGCGGTAGGACCGGCCTGCGTTTCCTTCAGGAACCCGTCCGTGCGCTCGGCGTCGATACCAAGTGAGACTCGCAGACCGACACTTTCACCGTGCCACGCGGACTGGAAGCCAACGCTCGTGTGACCGTTCTCTTCCAGCGCCTGACCGGGCAGAAAATGCTGCAGGAAGTCCATCTCGGTGTGGCGGATGTACGGAGTGAGGATGAACTGGCCGCCCGCGTCCGGACTCATTGCGATGCGGCTGTAGAGGCGCATGGATCGCGAATCCCGGAACGCCTCCGGATTTGGATTGACGCGTTTCAGACGCTGGTTCTCGTACGCGTCGACGCCCGCCACGAACCCTGCGGTTTCCTGATTGAGGTTTGTCAGCGTGAACGTGGTCGTCACATCCGCGCCGAACAGGTCCCGATTCCAGCGCGCCGACAGCTTGTGCTGGCCAAGGCCCGAAGACCGCTTGTAGCCGTCATCGGTGGTGCCGCTTGCGTCCACACGCCAGCCGTCGCTCTGTGCACCCAACCGCACACGGCCGTAGCCGTGGGGTCCGAGCTCGAGCCCGATCGCGCCAGGGGCGTCGATTGCCTTCGAGAGGACGTTCACGACGCCGTGCAGCGCGTTCGAACCGTAGAACGCACCGGCCGGTCCTTTCACAACCTCGATTCCACCTGCCAGCTCGGACGTCGACTCGAACAGTTCGTTGACGTTGCAGAACCCGCTGGCCCGAACCGCGATGCCGTCCTGGGCCATGAAGAAGCCACCACACCCACCCGCGCCGGTCAGGACGGGGGAGCGAACGGCGGTCAGATGTTCCTGGCCGTTGCCCCGGCTGATCCAGGCGCCGGCGACCCGTTGCATCGCTTCGTTGATGTGCGTGTGGCCGGTCCTGGCGAGGGCGTCCGCATCGATTCGGGCCACCGTGCCGGCAACGTCGGTGGCGGCCTGATCAATCCGCTTGGCGGAAACGACGATCTCGTCAACCTGGGCATGGGACGCGGTCGCGACGAGCCAGGCAGCAAGGATGGGGAGGCAGAGTGTGGGATTGCGTCGCACGATGGTCAGCCGGATTCGGAAACTGGCGCGTGACTCTATAGAAATCGGTGCGTCTTAACAAACGGTTGTCGGGCGTACCGGAAGCTGCGGAACTGGATGAGGACAGGGCGCTAATATATTGATTTTGTAAACCTTATCGGGTGCTAATAGGCCCGGTTGCGCGGCCCTCAGAGCGGTTCATGATATAGTGTCGGGCGCCGAAGGACGCGTTAGTCTGAGCCAGCCCATGACCGACCAAACGATCATCAGGAAGAGACCATCGATCGTTACGACGTATACGCCGTCTCTTCTGAACTCGCTTGCGCGCGAAGACCAGCGCAGCTCCCTGGGAATTACGCCCGATGCGCTGCCGTTTCGCGGCGTGGACGTGTGGAATGCGTACGAGTTCACCTGGCTGAATTCAAGGGGTAAACCGGAAGTCGGCCTGGCGCGTTTCGAGATACCGGCGAGTTCGACGCACATCCCTGAATCCAAGTCCCTGAAGCTCTACCTCGGCTCATACGCGCAGACTCGCTTCTCGCATCGCAGTGAAGTCATCTCGACGCTCGAGTCGGATCTCACACTCGCAATCCGGGCGCCCGCGAGCGTAGAACTGCTTGCGCCCGAGCACGTGCAGAACGAGGGTGTCGGCACGTTCGGCGGCCAGTCCCTCGACGTGCACGACATCGAGATCGAGGACTTTTTCTGGGATCCCGGCTGTCTCGAGGTCGAGAGCGACGTCATCGTAAGGGAGACCCTGCACACGCATCTGTTCCGGTCCGTGTGTCCCCTGACCGGCCAACCCGATACTGCGAGCGTGATGATTCAGTACAACGGTCGGAGCATCAATCACGCGGGCCTGTTGCGATACCTGGTCTCCTACCGGGAACACGCTGAATACTCCGAGCAGGTTGTCGAACGGATTTTTGTCGACATCCTGAACCGTTGTACGCCCGATCGTCTGACCGTGCAGGCGCGCTATAACCGCAGGGGTGGGATTGATATCAATCCCTATCGCTCACACGACGACGGCTATCCGCAGGAAATCCGCCTCTGGCGGCAATGACGGTTCTTGCGATAACTCGCAGGCAAACAGCCGGTCAGTCTGGGCCGAACGCCCGCGGCTAAACTCCATCAACCCTGTCCTGGGTATACCGGTTGCGGGCACCCGCGAATCGCGTATGGTTGGGCACCTGATGTAACTGGCGCGCGCGACATGGACGCACTCGAGGCACTTCATACCAGGGTTTCCGTAGGCCGTTTGGGCGGAGAGCCGCCTTCGGGCGATGTGCTCGAGCAGATTTGCCGTGCGGCGCTACGTGCCCCCGATCACGCCATGTTGCGCCCGTGGCGCTTCCTGCGGATTGCTGGGGAGGGGCGTGAACGACTGGGCGATCTTTTCGTTGAGGCAACGCGTCACGATGAACCGGAGGCGTCACAGGCCGCGCTGAACAAAGCGGCCGGGAAGCCCCTGCGGGCACCGATGATCATCGTTGCGATCGCCCGGAAGCAGCCGCATGACAAAGTCCCCGAGGTCGAGCAGGTGATTTCGGCCGGGGCGGCGGTGCAGAACATGCTGATCGCGTGTCACGCACTTGGCGTTGGCGCGATGTGGCGCACGGGCGGCATGGCGTACCACGCCATCGTCGAGCAGGGACTGGGGCTCGACGTGGGGGAGAGCATCGTGGGCTTTCTCTATGCCGGCGAGATCGAAGGTCGGATAAAACCGGTTCCCGAATTGGCAGTGGGTGATTATTTCGCCGAATGGCCCGCGTGAACTTGGAGCGTTTGCCGCTGGGCAAACGAGGAATGAAGGGCAGTACGCAATGAGCAAACTGGGACGCTCGAGAACCTCGATCAGGATTCAGGATCGGCTGATCGACGAGTTGATCGGAATCAGCCGCGGTGTGATCGCTGACGGCGAGGTTGATGAGCGCGAGGCGATTTTCCTCGGGCAATGGATCGAGCAGCACAGGGAGGTTGCTGGCAAGTGGCCGGTGAACGTGCTCTATGCGCGCCTCACCGAGATGCTGAAGGACGGCATCCTGAGTAAGACGGAGCAGCGTGAACTGCTGGCGACGCTTCGCGACATAACCGGCGGCGACACGGCCTACGATCAGCAGAAGTCGACGACACTGCCGCTGGACCGTCCGGCCCCGGACATTGCCTTCGAAGGTTCGGTGTTTTGTCTGACCGGGCGATTCGTCTTCGGTTCACTGATCGAGTGTGAGGAGACGATTGCGGAACTTGGAGGTGTCGTGGTTCAGAACCCGACTGCAGACACCGACTATCTCGTCATCGGTGAGCTGGGAAGCCCTGACTGGATTCACGCAACGTTCGGGCGCAGCATCGAGCGCGCGGTTGAGCTTCAGCAGAGCGGGCACGGTCCGAAGATCGTGTCCGAAGAACACTGGGTCAACCAGCTGGCTGCCTGACGACCGGCGTATACACCGGGTGGTCGGCAATGCCGCCCTCGGTGATCTGAAACAGGCTGGCGGTCACGTGACCGGCCTCGATGTCGAGTAGTCCGATGGTGCCCCGGCGAGTCGATTGATTCTTGGGCAAAGTTGGCGATCCGGGATTGACCAGTAGCACGTCTCCATGCAGGTGGATCGACTCGTCGTGTGTGTGTCCGTAGACGATTACGTCGGGTCGGTCCCGGTCGAACAGCCTGTCGATCTTGGCCTCGATGATCTCTGCGGGCTTCTTACCCGGGGTCGGAAAGTGGTGGATCATTGCCAGGCGGATGCCTTCCCATTCCATGATCCAGGTGTCTTCGATACGTTCGTCGATGATGCCCGCATCGCCATTGCCCCTCGAGACGATCGTTGGGGCGAGTTTTCCGAGTTCGTCGACGACCTCGAGCGTGTGCAGGTCCCCCGCGTGGAGGATGTGATCAACACCCGAGAACGCGTCGTATACCTGGGGCCAGAGTTCGCGAATGGAACCTGGCATATGGGTATCTGCGAGCAGACCAATCTTCATCGGGATCGCTGGAGTGATGTGTGGGGAGGCAAGCAGGGGGCGCGCGTCAGCGCATCGCGCCCCCGGAGAACCTTGACGGGTGCTCTGGTAATCAGGCTTTGGCGCCAGAGAAAGGGAAGCTGCCGAACGCGCCCGCCTTCACGTCGCCGCTGATGTTGTCGCCATCAACGGTTGCCGTGAACTCGAGCTTCATTGGCATGGGCTGCTGGATTTCTGTTGACCAGCTTGCTGAACTGCCGTCGATCGTCACTTCGGCGAGGTCCTGGGAACCCTGGGCACCAGCCATGTTGCCACTGCCATCGTCGTTCAGCGTCAGGGTGGCTTCCTGAGCACCCATCGGTGAGTTGATCGTGATCTTGTACGTACCTGCTACGCTCATGATTTCTCCATACGCGTTTCGTTTGACCCCACTAGGCGGGGCGTCACGCTGCTCCCGAGTCCGGGGTCTGGCGCGGTGCCCAACTTAACCATTGTTGAAGGCAAAGTCACCCGGCGGTGACGCCCATTCGGGCCAGAGTGGCGCCGCACCACTCAGCAATGCAGGCAGGGTAAATCATGGCCCGGTGGTATGATCAGCGCGGCACATTCCAGCGGGGATTCCATGCACGAACTCAGGATCGAAGATGGTCTTGCAGTGCTTGCCTTCGATGATGGCAAAGCGAACGCGGTCGGTTACGACTTTATCGACCAAATGGAAAACTGTCTCGACCGGGCCGAACGTGAGGCGCGCGCCGTTGTCATCGCAGGGCGACCGGGACTCTTCTCGGGCGGTTTCGATCTGGGAGAATTGCGCAAGGGACCCGACGCCGCCAATGCGCTCGTCGATCGGGGCGCACGGATGCTGCTGCGGCTGTACGCGCACCCTCAGCCGGTTGTTGCGGCATGTACCGGTCATGCGGTCGCGGCGGGTGCGTTCATCCTGCTGAGTTGCGATACGCGCATCGGCGCACTGGGTGAGTTTTCCATTGGTCTGAACGAGACGGCGCTCGGAATGAGTTTTCCCGTGTTCGCGATCGAACTCACCCACGCGCGGCTCTCCAAACGTCACGTCACCGCGGCGTTCGTGCAGTCAGCCCTCTACGGACCGGAAGAGGCCGTTGATGCGGGCTTTCTCGACGAGGCTGTGGCTGTGGATGCCGCGGTTGATCGGGCCTGTGCGGAAGCGCGGCGACTGGGTGAACTTCCTGACGTCTACGGCGCGAACAAGCGGTTGATTCGTGCCAATGTCATCCAAACGATAGAAGCGAGTCTTACTGATGGCTGAGCTGCGCATGGCCCCTGGTTTCAGCATTGGTCACGCCAGTGATCCGAAGCTGGCAAGCGGCGTTACGGTGATTCTTGCGGATGCGCCGGCAACCGCCGGGGTGGTCGTTCAGGGCGGCGCGCCCGGCACCCGCGAAACGGACCTGCTCAATCCGGCCAAGACCGTGCAGGAGGTGGATGCGCTCGTACTGTCCGGCGGTTCGGCGTTTGGTCTCGATGCAGCGTCCGGAGCGCAGGGCTGGCTCCGCAAGAACGACAGAGGCTTCCCCGTAGGTCCGCACCGGGTTCCCATCGTTCCGGCCGCCATTTTGTTCGACCTCAACCCGACGGCATCGTGGGATCGTTATCCACCGTACCGTGAGCTGGGCTGGGAAGCGTGTGCCGCGGCTGCCCGCGCGGACAAGGTAAAGGCCCCTGCGTTGGGCAGCGTCGGGGCCGGCACCGGCGCGACGACCGGGACCGCCAAGGGCGGTTTCGGCATGGCAAGCACCCAGTTGCCGGACGGCGTCGTGATCACCGCAGTTGTCGCCGTGAACGCGGTCGGTTCGACCTATGTCGGCAGCACGCGACACTTCTGGGCGGCACCCTTCGAAGAGGAGGGCGAGTACGGCGGGCGGGGGTATCCGCATCCCTGGCCGCTCAACGCAACGGAGTTCATGCTCAAAGGCAGCAGGCGTCAGGAGAACACGACAATCGGCGCGATCCTCACCAACGTCGCGCTTGATCAGGCGTCGTGCACGCAACTCGCCACGATGGCCCACGACGGCTTCGCGAGGGCGATCTATCCGGCGCATACACCGTTTGACGGCGATCTGATATTCGCAGCCTCGAGTGGAGAGGTTGCCGCATCGCCAAACCTGCCCCTCCTGGTGCTGGGCGCCCTTGCCGGGAACACGATGGCCCGCGCAATCGCCCGTGGGGTCTACGAGGCAGAGCAACGATGACCGGACGCTTCGCGGGCCGCTGCGCGGTCGTGACGGGAGCGGCGTCCGGTTTCGGCGAAGGCATTGCGCGAAGGCTGGCGGCAGAGGGTGCACAGGTCGTCGTAGCGGACCTGAACGCAGAGGATGCGCAGCGGGTGGCGGAAGATCTGGTTGGCTCCGTCGCGGTCGTCTGTGACGTCGCATCCGAGACCGACATCGACCTGCTTCACGGAGCCGCGGCGGCAGTCGGCGACGTCGACATTCTGGTCAACAACGCTGGGGTCACGCATCTGCCGGCTCCACTTGATGAGGTTGGCGGCGACGACTTCGATCGTATCTACGGCGTCAACATGAAGGCGATTTATCTCGCCGCGCGCCGGTTCGTGCCGGACATGACGGCACGGGGGACCGGCGTCATCGTGAATATCGCGTCGACCGCCGGGGTCTCGCCACGACCCGGGCTGACCTGGTACAACGCGTCGAAGGGTTGGGTCATCAGCGCAACGAGATCGATGGCGGCGGAGCTGGCGCCAGCCGGCATTCGCGTGAACGCCGTCAGTCCCGTCGCCGGCGAGACGCCCCTCCTGCCGAGTTTCATGGGGGGCGACACCGACGCACACCGGGAGAAGTTCATCGCGACGATCCCCATGGGGCGGTTTTCGACGCCTCGGGACGTGGCGGCGGCGGTGGCGTTCCTTGCCTCGGACGAGGCGGACATGATCACGGGTGAGTCGCTGCTGGTCGATGGCGGGCGGTGTATCTGACGCCGCTCACTGCTCAGAGTTTACGCGTGATCGTAATCGCGACGAGCCGGGCGTCGTAGTTGGGGCTAAGAAGCCCGAATGTGATCATGCCAGGCAGTGTATTAACCGCCACGCCGTCAAGCTGCCAGTCCGCGCTCTCATAGCGTTCCGTGTAATGCCGCAAGCTTGCGAGATACCCTTCGCCAAACGGAACGCTGAGGCGCAGATCCATCGCCCGATGTTTCGAGACGAGCTCCGGGAACACCGACAACAGGCTGTTGAATTCGGTGTCATAGCGGCCTGAGCCGTCGGAGTGGTCAAACGTCACAGACAGGCTTGCGCCTCGCCAGAACTCATTGATCGAAAGCTCCGCGGTGGACGTTCGGACGACGTCCTCTGTGCCTCCCTGCCAGTCCGCGTTGCCGGCGGTGCTGCTACCCGCGGTTCTGGAACGCACGCGGTGTTTGCTTCGATGCGCCGAAAGATGGATGTGCTTTGCGATCTGCCAGGTCAGGTCGGTACTCCAGTTGTCGTCGGTCTCCGACTGGACGCCAAGCACGGACGCCGGATAGTCGCTGTGCCTGCGGTCGACGCTGAAGCCCGTGTGGATCGCGGGTCCCAACGGTGCGGACAGAGATGCCTTCCAGGAGGTCTGCTCCCGCGCGGTCATGAAGTAGCGGCGGGTCAACGGGTTGTTGCTCGTGATGTTGCGGAAGCCGGAGGCGTCCCTGTCGTTCTCCTGGTAGCGCAACGACAGGCGGAGTGCTCGAGGCAACCGGACTCTGAGCATTGCCCACTGCTGGTCTTCCGTATTGGACTCGACCTCCAGCAAAGTGCGACGCCGTTCGTCTTCAGCGACCCCGATCTCGAGCCGAGTCTTCGATGACAGGCGGAAGGTAGCGGCTGCGGCGGTCCGGTCCCGCTTGTAACTGTAGTGTCGCGACTGCAACGCGAGCGACGGGAAGCGGTCTCCCAGAACAGGGGTCAGCGGCAGCGATCGTGTGTTGTTGTCCCGTTCGCGGTCGAGGCTCGTGAGGCGCAACGCGACATGCCTGCCGAGCGGTATGACCCATTGCAGGTTCGCAGCGCTCGTATCGACGGTTCCATCAAGCCCAGGAGGCAGGGGCATCGGTGGTGCGGCAACGGCGGGATTAACCGAGGGTGGCAGGAATTGGTCATTTTGGCGCAGTTCTCCCCAGCGACCGTGCGCACGCAGCACGCTCCCGGGAAAAGGAGACACACGCAATGTCAGCCCCCACTCCGAGGCTTCATTGTCCGGGGCAAGTGCTTTGCGTCCTTCGCCGGGACCGGTTCCCTCGGTGTATGGGTTCTGCCAGGTGAGCGACCTGTTCGCGTTCTCGAACTCGGACTCGCGCATGTGCAGGCCCGCCGACCATCGGCCGCTCGTGTATTGCAGGGCGGCGCTGAGTGTTTCGGTCGTGTGGTCGATCGGGGTCAGGAGTCCGGTTGTCTGATAGAGAAAGTCTCCGCTCGACAGCGCGCGCCCCTCTTTGGTTTCCCGGGCATAGCCGGCTTCGACGGTCCAGTTCCCGCCGAATCGGTATGCCAGCGTCGCTTCCGCCTTGCGCCGTTCGGTGCCAATCTTCGTCGGCCGCGAGCCTGGCACCAGTTGGGTCATGCCCTGGGTGTTCGGGGCGGAGGTCCAGTTCGTGGGAAAGCGCAAGTTGGTCGTACCGGTCATCGCAGTTCGCGCGTTGAGCCATTCATTCCGTGGTATCTCGCTCCAACTGACTGAGGCGCGAAACCTGTTCGGCCGGACGAGCGACAGGTCGAGACGTCCAGAATCGAGACCGAGGTCGCGCCCGATCAGGCCGATGACCCGGCCGGTTTCCGCATCACGGCGGAAATAGGTGGCGCTCGCGTCGAAGGTCGAGTCGTCGTCTGTCAGGCCGTTGTCGCGCCCAAAGCGTGCGTCGACGTCGTCCGTCTGCAGCAACGTTGCGGAAAGATCGAAGCGGGAGCCCTGACCGAGTTCGTACGGGCAGGAGCGACAACGCCACCGCGAGTTCTTCACCTTCTCGTAGTTCGGTTCCACCGACCTTACCGCGGCCGCCTGCGCTCCGGCTACGAAAGCCAGCATGCAGACGGTGCAGAAGGTCAGCAGTGCTTTCATCGGCGTAGCCTGTCCCCGGACGGATGGTTCGAACCGTGCACCTCTGCATGACAATTGAGGCAACCTTTGCCGACGAGGAACTGCGAGACACTCGTGCCGGCGGGCAACTGGTCGGTCAGCTGCGGCAGCGACCGATGCCCGGCGGATGAGTGACAGCCCTGACAGAGTTGCGGTGGGCGGCGCGCGAGCAATGCAGGTTGATTCGACCCGTGTGGTTCGTGGCAGATCGTGCAGTCTTCGCTGGCAGGTGGGTGTTCGAACAGCATGGGCCCGCGCTTCTCTGCGTGACACGTGTAGCAGGTGTCGTTCACGGTCGCGTGTTTGGTGAGGTGATCGCCCACGTCACCGTGTGGTTCGTGGCAGTTTACGCAGATGAGCTGGCTGTCCCGGAGCGGGTGGGCCAAGCGTTTCAGCATGTCGGCCGCGACATCTGTGTGACACCCGGTACAGCGGTCCACCTGCTCGCCAATGCGTCTGACCTTGTCGACGAAAGCGTGGATCTGGTGGCAGTCGGCGCAGGCGAGGCCGGCTGTTTCGTGGGCGCTGCCCTCCCAGTGCAGTCGTCGGTAGTGCTCGTGGCAGTTGAGGCACATGCCGTTCTGCAGACTGGTCTCGACGTTGCCGCGGCTGCCGTAGGCCAGCATCTCCTGACGGGTCTCGTCGTCTGCAAGGATCTGTTTGCCGTGCTCGTCGATTGGCCCGTGGCACGCTTCGCACTGCAGTCCTGCTGGTGGCGTGCTGTCCGCCGGCGGCGCAAAGGGGGCTTCGGGGTGCGTTGGCTGCCCGTGGACGGTGTGGAACACCATGGCGGTCGGGAAAGGAAATGTGTCGTCGTGGCAGCGCAGGCAAATGTCAGCGCCGCGCCTCGAGTAGTTCCCGTCGAGCAGTTTCTGCGTCAGGACGGCTGTCGCGTCGGCCGCCATCGACGGCGGCGCGACGATAAACGCGAGCAGCGCCAGAACGAGGCTGAGGGCGGTCCGTCGTTGGGGGCGCTGTCCTTCTATGCTGCGCAAAACTGCTCCATAATCGCCTGCAATCCAGTCTGGCTACGACAGCCAGGGCCGCATGACGAATGCTCCGGGAACGCAGGGCGGATCGGTTCAGGGGAACGATCTGGTGGTTATGTAACTCCAATAGCGGTGATGGTTCAACACGGAAGAAGCCCGCTGACCGGTGGCGGAGACGACGAGGAGCAGGCAATGTCGAAAGCGGTGGATGACGGGTCCCCGGCGAGAATGCTGGTGGCAGCGTTCAGTATGGCGGCGCTCCTGGCCTGGTCGGGTGTGCACGCCGCAAATGGGGTGGAGATTGCCGAGGGTTGTGACAACTGCCATGGGAAGAACGGCCACAGCACCGAGGAAGACGTCCCCTCGATCGGAGGCTTCTCTGAGTTCGGCATCATGGACCTGCTCGAGAGCTACCGCGTTGGGAACCGGGAAGCGCGCAAGATCAGGCTGGCGGATGGCCGCGAGGTCGACATGAACATGATCGTGCAGCGGCTTTCCGAGGACGACATCGAAGCGGTCGCGGTGCACTACGCCTCCCAGCCCTGGAAACCCCATCCGCAGGAGTTCGATGCGGCGCTGGCCAGACGCGGTGCAGCGGTTCACGACATCAAGTGTGACAAATGCCATTCCGAAGGCGGCAGTGTGAAGGACGATGATCTCGCGATCATGTCCGGTCAGTGGCGGAAATACCTCGAAATGGAGTTCGATGACTTCGACACCGGAACGCGCAAGATGGCGGACAAGATGCGCGAGAAGTACGACACGCTCTCTGCCGAGGATAAGCAAGCGATCATCGAGTTGTACGTGAGTGCCGGGAAATATTGAGATCTGCCCGTCGGGGCCGCAGCTCGGGCCCTGGCCCGTATGGGTCGACGTGAGCGCGGGGATTCACCCAATGCGGCGCAAGCCTGAGCGGACGCCGGTCGTCTGAGGATCAAAGCTCAGCCCGATTCAGGTTTGTAACCGCCTTTTCACATCGCGCTTACAAAACCAGACTACCGTCGCGGTGCGCAGTCCGTAAATTGGACCCTGACCGGGGCGCCCTCGTTGTCGATTGGTGGTACGGGCCCGATCTTGCTGTACGGGTTTCGTGATTGGAGGAGCGCCGCGGTCCTTTATTCGTCTTCAGCCCTGCGAGGCGGCCATCAGCGCAGTGCGACGTCTTCAGGCGGCAGCGGCTCGACGTGGGCCACGCCTTTGTGACAGTTGATGCAGGTCTTGCCGGACTCCACCGCGCGCGTGTGTCGTCGCGCGACCTTGCGCCCCTGAGCTTTGTGATCCATATGTTCGAAGCCGTGGCAGGTGCGACATTCCCGCGAGTTGGTCGCTTCCATCTTGTCCCAGACCACGTTGGCCAGCTTCCAGCGCCGGGCTTCGAATTTTTCCCGCGTATCGATCGTGCCGGCGATCTCGTGGTAGACGTCCTTCGAGGCGATGACCTTGGCGGCAAGCAGCGGTCCGAGGGGTTCGGGCACGTGGCAGTCCGCACACGTCGCCTGGACACCTGCGGCATTCCTGAAGTGAATCGAGGCCATGTATTCCTCGTTCACGGTCGACATGGAGTGACAGGACACGCAAAACTCGTTGGTATTGGTCTGGTGCATGAACTCGGACCCGGCACCCGCGAAGACAACTCCACCTGCAAATACCGCAGTCCCGACCCAGAACGCCTTCAGCTTCAGAATTGCCGTCAACCGACGCATGGGCTGCTTTCTCATGCCTGGATGCACTTCATTATGCAGGACGTGGGGGCGGATTGATAAGATTCACTCTCGGCGGCGGGCATCACCCGTCCCAGCGACCCAGGAGACTCCGACTTGACCGAACAAGCCGCCGGCACGCCCATTGCCGCCAAGACATATACCTACCGTTTCGATCAGTTGCAGGATGTGATCGCTCTTGTCGATGGGGACTGGGATGACGTCCGTGCCCTGTTGGGGGGCAAGAGTGCAAATCTCGCGGATGCGGCAGCCCAGGCCGCATTGCCTAACGAGGGAGAAGATGAGTCATGAGTGCACAGACGGCCGCTGAGCAGGAGACGCTGATTCTCGACGCAGTCGAGCAGTTTTTGGTCCGTGATGTCGAACCCTTCGCTCGCGATCTCGAGCTGGCGGACGAGTACCCGCACGAAATTGTCGAGAAGATGAAAGGGCTGGGGCTGTTTGGCGCGACGATCGGAGAGGCCTACGGCGGGCTCGGTCTGCCCGCGACCACCTACGCCCGGATCGTCGAGCGGGTTTCCAGAACCTGGATGTCCGTCTCGGGCATCTTCAACTCGCATCTCATCATGTGTGCCGCGATCGAACGCTTCGGCACCGAGGCGCAGAAGGATGCATACCTTCCGCGTATGGCTGCCGGTGAGCTTCGCGGCGGCATTGCACTCACCGAGCCGGACTGTGGTACCGACCTGCAGGCGATACGCACCCGTGCGAAGGCCGACGGTTCGGACTACGTCGTCAGCGGCACGAAACAGTGGATCACGAACTCGGTCGAAGGCAACGTGCTTGCGGTCCTCGTCAAGACGGATCCTGACGCCTCGCCCGCGCACCGGGGCATGTCGCTGCTGATCGTCGAGAAGTCGATGGGCTACACGGCGACCAAGCTGAAGAAGCTCGGCTACCGCGGAGTCGATACCGGGGAGGTGTATCTGGACGAGGTGCGGGTCCCTGCTGACAACCTGATCGGCGGTCAGGAAGGTCGCGGCCTGCAGCAGATCCTGTCTGGTCTGGCGCTTGGCAGGATCAACGTTGCGGCGCGCGGCATCGGCGTTGCGGATGCCGCGAGTCTCGCTTCGATCGCCTATGCGCAGACCCGTCAGACCTTTGGCCAACCCATCGGTGAACATCAGGCCATCCAGATCAAGCTTGCAGACATGGCAACGAGGGTGGAAGCGGCGCGCCTGCTGACCCAGAAGGCCGCCGAGATCTACGAGACGGGCGCACGGTGTGATCTCGAGGCCGGCATGGCGAAGCTGTTCTCCACCGAAGCCGCGGTCGAGAACTCCATGGAAGCACTCAGGATTCATGGTGCGTACGGGTATTCGCCGGACAACGTTGTCGAGCGCTACTACCGGGATGCTCCGCTCCTCGCGGTCGGCGAGGGTACCAACGAACTGCAGCGGATCATCATTGCCCGCCAACTCATCGAACGTCATCCGGTCTGAGCGACCGCCAGGGATCAACACCATGTCAGAACCCGTCATTCTCACCGAGCGTCAGGGCGACGTACTCGTCGTTACCCTCAACCGGCCGCACCGTCACAACGCGATGACGGCAGAACTCAACCATCACCTTGGGCTCGCCATCGAAGGTGCCGAGCCTGACGGCGTCAAGGTCATCGTCATCACCGGCGCTGGTGAGAAGGCGTTTTGCGCGGGCGCGGACATGCTCGAGATGAGCGGTGTCGAGACGCCGGACACCCCGCTGCCGCCGCAGGAAGCCAGGGTGAACGGCACGGGGCGGCTTGCCGCCACGCCGCTTCCGGTCATTGCCGCGATCAACGGCTACTGCTANGGAGGCGGCGCTCGCCTCGCANTCGACTGCGACATACGCNTCGCGAGCGATAACGCCACATTCCGCCTGCCTGGGGTCGAATANGGACTGGTNGTTGCGGCGGCGACGCTCCCGCGTCTGGTCGGAGTGTCGAAGGCGAAGGAATGGATTTTCACCGCGCGGAAATTCGCCGCGGACGAAGCGCTGGCATCGGGCTTGTTGTCGGCAGTGTATCCACAGTCGGAGTTGCTGCCCGCCGCGCTGGATATGGCCGCGACCATTGCAGGCCATTCGGTTGCGGCTGTTCGCGAGTCGAAGCGGGTGATGGATCTCGCGACCGCGTCGGAAGCCGCCAAGGCGGAGGAAAACGCGGTCAACAGTGAACTCCGCGGCAGCCCGGAGCAAACGGAACGGTTCCGCTCCGCGACGAACAAGGTGACCGGGCGTTAGTCGTGCGCCGTATCGAGATCGACAATGACCGGAGCGTGGTCTGACGCGGTAAAGCCGTCCTTCTTTTTCCGGTAATCCCGATCGTGTTGGGCCCTGACAGCCCTTGCACGCACCGCAGGGCTGACATAGACGTGATCGATCCTGAGTCCATGGCCGCGGTGGAAAGCGCCGCCGCGGTAGTCCCACCAGGAAAACGTCTGTTCCTCCGGATAGAGATCCCGGTAGGTATCGATCAGGCCGCTGTTCCGAATGGCACCAGTGCGCTGACGTTCCTCAACCGTGTGGAAGATTGCGCCATCTGCCGCCTCGCCGCGCCAGGAGTCGAGCGGCTCCGGGCAGACGTTGAAATCTCCGCACAATACCGTTTGCAGGTCTCCGTCGCTGCGGCCTTCGAACAACTCGGCCAGTGCGGCGAGCCATTCGAGTTTTGCCGGATAGTCCTCGTGCGTCAGGGTCTTGCCGTTGGGGCAATAGACCGTCGTGAAATCGAGCCCCGCGACTCGGGCCGTCAGCAGACGCGACCCCATCGCGTCGTGACCCGGCAGTTCGGTCTCGATCACCTCAGCCGGTTCTCTCGAGAGTATGGCGACGCCGTTCCAGCCTTTCTGGCCGTTGATCACTGCGTGATAGCCGAGCGCTTCCAGTTCCTCGAACGGGAACTGATCGTCCGTGACCTTGATTTCCTGCAGGCCCACGATGTCGGGCGCGCGGTCCTTGAGCCAGATTGTGAGGAATTCAATGCGCGCGCGCAGTCCGTTGACGTTCCAGGTAGCGATTCGCATGGGGCAGGGTGCAGTTGTCAGGAGCGATGGATTGTAGCGTTTTGGCGGGACTCTTTTGACAGCGAGCGAGCGCCCGGGCAAGGTCCTCGGCGCTGACATTTGGAGAATGACGATGGCCGAAACTGACGTCGGGCCGAAGCTGAAGCTGGCGCTTGTAGGTTGCGGAGGCATAGCCAGGGCCCACTGGCGGGGGATCAAGTATCACGCGCCGAGGATCGAGGTGACGGCAGTCGTGGACACGGTCCGGGCGAGTGCCGACGCCATGTCGGAGCGCATCGGGGCACCCGCGTTCTACTCGCTCGAGAGCGCACTCGCCGAGGGTGACTTCGATGCGGTTGATATCATGCTGCCGCACGATCTACACGAAGAAGCTGCGCTTGCCTGTTTCGAGGCCGGGCAGCACGTCTGTCTCGAAAAGCCCATGGCGCACACGCTTGCGTCATGTGAACGGATTCTTGAGGCCGCGTCGAAGGTCGACACGGTGTTCTTCATCGCAGAGCAGGCCCAGTATTGGCCGGACGTGATCGAAGCCGCGCGTCTCATCGGGGAAGGCGCGATTGGGGAAGTGCTGTCCGCCCGGAGTGTCTTCTATGACGTTCTGGCGGTTGGTCCTGACGATCCGAAACCGTGGCGGTTCTTCGCCGAACGTTCGGGCGGGGGGATCAGCATCGACGGCGGGGCGCACTGGATCAGGCCAATGCGTATGCTGTTGGGCGAGATTGATGAGGTCATCGCGGAGACGCGGGCGCACACGCCCCGGCGCGAGGGTGAATCCGTTGCGCTCGCTCTGTTTCGTTTCGAAAGCGGCGTAGTCGCAAGCTTTGAAGCGGTTGAGTACGAAGGTGCCATCGGACCCGTGCAGGACCTCCGGGTGACCGGCACCCACGGTGAACTCGTCAGCGTGCGTGGCCGTGATGGAGGGATGACGCTCTACAACCCTGAGCATCCTGATGGCCTGCGCGTCGCGGACGGTTTTCCCGGACGTGCCGATGCCTACGGGTTCGAGCTGCACGACTTCAGCCTCGTGGTGCTCGATGGCAAGGCGCCCGAGGCAACGCCCGCGCATTCGCTGGGCGAGTTCAGAACTGCTCAGGCGATGTATCGCTCGGCCGAGTCGAAGCGCTGGGAAAAGGTCTGGGACTGACGACAGGTGGACGAGGACACCTCAAGGTCACATTTCCTTGGACTCCCCGAGGCATGGGAGGACTATCCCTTTGGGCCCGATGTTGCGGTGTTCAAGGTTGGCCGCAGGATGTTCGGCACGCTTGCGAAGCGTGGCGACATGCCGA
>PBVL01000103.1 GCA_002728675.1 Gammaproteobacteria bacterium | reverse complement strand
GGAAAGCGCTGAAGCAATGGACCTGCACGAGAAGTCAGTAGTGCTGGGAACCGCGATCGATGCCTTGACGATGGGCGAGGTCATGGCGCGGATCGAGGCGTCACTCGACACCGGGCGCCGGATACGTATCGGCGTCGTGAACGCCGCCAAACTCGTCAACATGCAAGACGACGCGCTGCTGCGGGACGACGTGAATTCGTCTGACCTCGTACTTGCCGACGGCATGTCCGTTGTCTGGGCAAGTCGTCTGCTGGGCAGCCCGCCGCCCGAACGCGTTGCGGGCGTCGACCTGATGTTCCGGCTGTACGAAATTGCCGACCGGCGCAACTTCCGCGTCTATTGCCTCGGCGCAACCGAGGAAGTCTCCGCGACCATCGAAGCCAACCTGCGGCGGGACTACCCCGGCCTGATCATCGCCGGACGGCGGAACGGCTATTTCGGCACTGACGACGAGGCGACGATTGCCGCGGACATTGCCGAGGCGAAGCCGGACATGCTGCTGGTCGCAATGACGAGCCCGAAGAAAGAGAATTTCATGGGCCGCTGGAGCGAGACCATGGGTGTTCCCGTGGTGCACGGTGTGGGCGGCTCATTCGACGTCTACGCGGGGCTTGTCGAACGCGCCCCGGAAAGCTGGCAAAACCTCGGTCTCGAGTGGCTGTATCGGGTGAAACAGGAACCGGGCCGCTTGTGGAAACGCTATCTGGTCACGAACGCGAAGTTCATCGGCCGGGTCCTGGTCGACCTGGTGCTGAGGCGCTGATGACTGAGAGCGAGGACGCAGGCGAACGCCCCGTTCGCGTCGTGCTGTGCGGTCCCCGCGGGACCGGCAAGCACACGCTTCTGCGACATCTCGCCGCATGCACGAACCAATCGACGCAACCGCGCCGCGAGTTGCGCTTCGCCGGCTATCACCCGCTGCAGCGGGACCTGGACGCAGACGAGCCGTTGATGTGCCGAAACTTCACGACGGGCGACCTCGACGTGATCTGCGTACCACAGCGCAGCCATCGCTGGTCGTGCCTGCTCGCGGCCCTGTCTGGCGCGGATGTGGCGCTGGTCCTCGTTGATGCCGACACGCCGGGCCCTTTGCCCCGCGACATCCGCGAGACAGCCTTCGCGGCCGTCCATCTCGGTGTTCCCCACCTGCTGTTTGCCGTCAAGCTCGACGACGCCTCCACGGCGGCTGAACCGGGCTTTGCCAGACTGCAGGAATTGCTCACGGATTACGGACAACGGCTCGGCACGAGTCCGACCGTCCTGCCTCTGCCGATTGACGGGAGCTCCGTCGAAGCGACCAGCCGCGGTCTGCTGACGCGGCTGCGCGGATTCGAGCGCCTCGCGCGTCCGCTTTTCCGGGCGACGGTGCGGCAGGCACGGGAGACGGACACAGGCGCCCTCCTGCAGAGCGTTGGCCCCGTACCGCCCGGGGGGGCCAGCGTCAGACTCCTTCCTTCAGGCACGGTCGCACGGGCACGCTTCGAGCCTGAAGGCAACCTGACCCGTGCCGAGTTCTCCAGCCCCGTCGAGTGTGCCGAGGGCGACGTCGTCACCCTGGCAGGGGAACCGATAGAGGTCTCCGATCAGTTCGAGGCCGAACTCTTCTGGATCGACTCTGCTCCGGGAATCGCGGGCCGGTCGTACGAGTTCAGACTCGGATCAGGAACGGCCACAGCGACCATCACCGATATCAAGGGCCGCTTCAGTATGGGCAGCCTCGAGCAAATATCGGCGCGGAGCCTCGCTGACAGTGCCGTCGGGCGGGTCACGCTGTCGCTCGACCGGCCAATGCCCTTCGAACCTTACGCCCGCTGCCACGCGCTGGGCGGGTTTGCACTCGTCGACCCGTACCGAAGCCGGGTCGTTGGAGCTGGTGTGATTCGATTTGCGCTCCGCCGCGCAAGAAACGTGCATCGGCAGGCACTGGCCGTGGGCAAGGTCGCGCGCGCGCGTATGAACGGCCACGCGCCCAAGGTGTTGTGGCTGACCGGCCTTTCGGGATCCGGCAAATCGACCATCGCCGACGCACTCGAACAGTCCCTGCATGCGCAGGGAGTCCGCACGTATATGCTCGATGGCGACAACGTCCGCCACGGCCTCAACAAGGACCTCGGCTTCACAGACGAAGATCGCGTCGAGAACATCCGACGCATCGCGGAGGTCGCGAAGCTGATGGCAGACGCCGGGCTCGTCGTCATCACCGCATTCATCTCACCGTTCCGTGCCGAGCGGGATATGGCCAGATCGCTGTTCGATTCGGGCGATTTTGTCGAGGTGTTCGTCGACGTGTCGCTCGAAGTCGCCGAAGCCCGGGACCCCAAGGGCCTCTATCGCCAGGCACGTGCAGGCGAGTTGCCCAACTTCACCGGGATCGACAGCCCCTACGAACCCCCTGACGCCCCTGAAATTTCTTTGAATACAACCCGTTACGACGTCGATGAGTGCGTCACCCGAATCCTCTCGGTGCTGGATCTCTCGTTGTCGCCGCCCCCCACCTAGCGAGATGTACTTACATCCGACTTACAACTCGTCGGTTTTTGTTACATCTACTTCACACTCTGCGCCAATACCGGCAAATTAGTACGGCTAAAGTGGGTGTCGGATTCCTTGACACGCCCTGTCGAACTGGCGAAGGGACTTCAATCCGCAGATCGCAACCCTGGGGAATTACCGTGACCACGCCCGCGGCAAGCATCGCGAACCATGACAAGCCATGGCTTTTGGTCGTGGAAGGCGACATCGAGTTACAAACGCAGCTCAGATGGCATTTCAACAACTACAACGTCGTCGTTGCTGAAGACCCGGGGTCCGCGGTTGCGGCCTTCGAGTCGCACAACCCCTCGGTTGTGCTAATGACCCTCGACCCACGAGGAGGATTCGGCGGTCGACGTCAATCAGGGCGTGCGCCTGATGCAGGATCTGCTCGAGCGCGACCAACACGTAAGAATCATCGTCACGACCGAAACGAGCGGCTACGAACACGCGATTCGTGCCGTCGGCCTTGGCGCGTACGACTACTTCCAGAAGCCGCTGAACATGACCTCGGTCGATCTGATCATCCAGCGCGCGTTCCAGATGCATGAACTTGAAATGCACAACATGCAACTGCGCGGGAAGGACGAGACCCCGCTCGAGGGGCTCGTGACCAGCGATCCCGCGATGCTGAAGGTCTGCCGCAAGATCGAAAAAAATCGCGCCAACCGACCTGTCATGCCTTCTCCAGGGCGAGAGCGGCACCGGCAAAGAAGTGATTGCGCGCTCGATTCACCATCTTTCGGCGCGCGCGGACAAGCCATTTGTTGCGATCAACTGCGCAGCAATACCAGAGACGCTCATCGAGAGTGAACTGTTCGGCCACGAAAAGGGGGCCTTCACCGGAGCTGACAAGCGCACGGCGGGCAAGATCGAAGCGGCCGAAGGCGGAACCCTGTTCCTCGATGAGTTGGGTGACATGCCCCTGCCAGTCCAGGCTAAGATGCTGCGTTTCCTGCAGAAGCGCGTGGTCGAGCGACTGGGCGGTCGCAAGGAGATTCCCGTAGACGTGCGGGTCGTTTGCGCCACGAACCGCAATCTGCAGGACATGGTTCAGGCGGAGACGTTCCGGGAAGACCTGTTCTTCCGGGTGTCGAAACTGGTGATCGATATCCCCGCACTGCGGGATCGCGGCCAGGATCGCATGATCCTCGCACGACACCTGCTCGACAAGTTCAATGAAGAGCAGAACCGGAGCATCATCAATTTCAGTAAAGACGCCGTTGCCGCAATTGAGAGCTACGACTGGCCTGGCAATGTGCGCGATATGGAAAACAAGGTCAAACACGCGGTCATCATGGGCGACGGCAAGTTTGTATCGGCCCGCGACCTTGGCCTGGAGAATTCGCCGGGACTCCTGCTCAATCTGCGCCACGCGCGTGAAAACGCCGAACGTTCGGCGATCACGCAGGCACTCTGCGTTGCCGAAGGGAAAATCTCGGCCGCCGCCAAACTGCTTGGCGTGACGCGCCCGACGCTGTACGACCTGATGAAGAAGTACNAGCTCAAACCTCAGACACGGGGCAGCGGCGCCGGCCACACGGTCAGCTGAACGCCGGGCCAAACGCCCCCGATCAACCANCCCATCAACNAAACAGGCCACCCATGGGTGNCCTTTTTGCTGTCCGGTCTTTTCGACCAGCGATTTCCGGTGCTTTCAGCCAGTCCCCGCGACCGGGGCCATACAACGGATGAAAGCAACGATGTCGGCGAGACAGTTGTCGGTCTGATCGGTCTCAGCCGCGGCAAATCCATGCCCGACCCCGGGATAGAGCCGATACTGCACGTTGCCGCCTGCGTGCCGGTACGCTCCGTGAAACGTCTGACTCATGAACACCGGCACGTTGCGGTCCAGCTCTGGCTGGACGATCAGGAGCGGCGGCAAGCGGCGAAAGGTTCCACGCACCAGCACATCCTGCAGGCTCGCGGTGAGCATCTGCATCTGTGAGACGAAGTACCCCCGATGACCTTCAGCGAGACGGAACGGGTCCCAGCCGTCCAGCATCTCCGCGGTCTCCAGTTGCCGCGACAGCAGGTATTGATACCGCGCCGCGGGGTTGGAAACAGGCCACAGCGCAACGACGAAATCCGCTTCGCAGTCGATGTCCGCTCCCTGCTCGGTCGGCTCGAGCGCCGTCAGGGCCACCAGGTGCCCGCCGCTGGACGAACCAATCAGACCAACGCGCCCGGGGGCGAACCCGAGCCCGCCATCCCTGCAGAAGCGCACGGCCCTGGCTATGTCCTCGAGGGCGGCCGGATGCTTGTGGTCCGGACCGTGCCTGAACTCGATCGACAATACCGGGAAGCCCGCGCGGGCAAGCCTGCGGCAATATCGCTGCCCCGCAAACCGGTTACCGGAACTGAACGCGCCACCATGGACGTCGACCAGCACGTCAGCGGCCGCCGAGCCAAGCGGCTGGTAGTGCTCGGCCCAGAGCACCTCGTCGCCCACACTCCCATAGCGAAGCGGTCGCTCGAGGATGGCGAGTCCATCGCTCACAGGACCAGTGCACCCGATTCCAGACCGAGCAACACCCGGCCTGCCCCGTGAAACCACTGGGGAGACACCATGATGTGCTGGCGCACGACCATGACGTCGCGCATACAGCGTTCGAGCGGGCTTTGTGTGAAATTGACCGAGGCGCCGGCGGCAGCCGCGACCTTCAGGACGGCGTCGATCGAGGCGTTGCAGGCTCCGGAACACGCGAGCTGTAGCAGTGCGCGTTGGCGCGAGCTGGGTTCACCTCCGGCCTCAACGGTGTCCCAGACGTCATTGACCGTCTCGAACACGTAGGCCCTTGCCGAACCGAGTGCCAGCTCTGCCTCCGCAACCGCCAGTTGTGCATCCTCACGCTCGCGCAGCTTGTTGCGTGTGCCCCGCGGAGTCTTCTCGGTCGCCAGGGCATAGAAGTGATCGATCGAAGCACGTGCGATGCCGGTCGCGACGCCCACCTTGTTGTAGGCAAGCCGGCAGAACGACGGCAGGCGATAGAGTGTCCCGTCCGCCCGCAGCGGCCGACGGTTGATCCGGGTCGTCGCGCCTTCAGGGACATACACATCGTCTACGCGAATGTCGTGACTTCCGGACCCGCGCAGACCAGACACGTGCCACGTATCCAATATCTCAAAGTTCTCGCGAGCCACGACGGATTCCAGAAGGACCGGGCCCGCGTCGTCGGCGACCACCTCTCCATCGGACGTCCTGAGGATGCTCTGACTCCAGAAGTAGTCGGCATTGTGGCAGCCGCTGGCAAATGGCCATTGCCCGGTCACCTGATAGCCGCCGTCGACCGCAACGGCACGACCCAGTGGATTTAGGGCGGCGGCAAGAATGAGTTCCGGGTCGTCGAACAGGCGGTTCGCCTCGTCAAGCGGCAGCGCGGCGCCGAGAATCCCCATCGCCTCGATCCCGATCATGAGCGCCCAGCCGGTTGCACCATCCAGGCGCGACACCGCTTCGATCGTCTTGATCTGCTCGACAGGATGACGTTCGCTGCCCCCCACGTCGACGGGCACCGCAACACGGTAGAGCCCGGCTGCCGCCATGCTCCGCGCGACATCCGCGCTGACATGGCGCTGCGCCTCGGCTTCATCGGCACGTGACAG
>PBVL01000022.1 GCA_002728675.1 Gammaproteobacteria bacterium | reverse complement strand
CCTTCGGCAGATTCCGCCGCCACGATTGTGTCGTGTACTGGTGTGAACTCACCAACTGACACCTGCAGGGTGCCATCGTCGGATGGGATTTGCCGGAGATCTGGCCATGCACATCGACGTCATGATGAGTTCGGGAACGTGGGGCGACGTGGCCCGCCGGGCGCGTGCGTACGAGGCTGCAGGGCTCTCGGGCATATTGTTCACGGAGACCAGCCAGGTTCCCTGGATGATGATCGCCGCAGCCGCAAACGCCGCGCCGACGCTGACCTTCAGCACCGGGATCGCGGTCGCATTTCCCCGCAGCCCAATGGTCAGCGCGCAGGTTGCGAGGGAACTCGCGCAGAACACGGACGGCCGCTTTCGTCTCGGCCTGGGCAGCCAGGTACGTGGACACATCGAGCGCAGATACGGGGCGACCTGGGACAAGCCCGCGCCCCAGATGCGCGACTACGTGGGCGCGGTCAAGGCGTGCCTCGCGGCGTTTCGTGGCGAAGCGAAACTCGACCATCACGGGCCCTACTACAACCTGATTTCTCTGCCGTCGCAGTGGCGCCCGCCCCGCCCGCATTCGAGAACATTGCGGTCGACATCTCGGCGGTCGGGCCTTACATGTGTCGGATCGCGGGGGAACTGTGTGACGGCTGCACGTCCATCCGATGCACTCGATGCACTACATCAACAACCGTCTGCTGTCGGAGGTCGCGAAAGGCGCGGCCAAAGCGTCACGCAACGCGGACGACATCGACCTCATCGTGCCGGTCTTCGCGGTTGCCGGAGACTCGGCGGACGCCCGCGCCACGCAGCTGCACCGGGCGCGCACGCAGATCAGCTTCTACGGCTCGACACCCAACTACGCATTCCAGTTCGACGACCTGGGATTCAAGGGGACAACGCAGCGGCTGAATGCACTGATTCGCGCGGGCGACACTGCGCAGATGGCTGCAACGATCACCGACGAGATGCTGGACGAGTTTGCGCTCGTACGACGTTGGGACGACATGGCGGACGCGCTGCTCGAACGATATCGGGGGATCGCACATCGGGTGGTGCTGTACCTCACCGATGAGGACGTTGGCAATACACCCGCCCATCTGGCTCGCTGGGGTGAAATTGCCCGTGCCGTCCGGCAGGGCTGAACGCACCACAGCCGCGGCGCCGGCCGGACTGCTATAGTCCGCGGCGTCAATGACCGAGCGAATAATCAGACTAAGGAGCACGTCATGGTGATGGCAAACGGCGCAACCTCGGAGGTCCTTGCGGCCATGGCGGACGGGATCGGCGACTTGACCTTTGCGTCACCGGAATGGGTCGATGCGGCCCGGGAAGTCCTCGAGGCGGAAGTTGGCCAGCGCGCGGAAGGGCTCGCAGACCTCGCCCCGTTCACCATCTGTGAAGTGGGCCACAACCCGCCCGCCTACCTGCATTGTGGCACCAGCCTTGCGTGGCACGCGCGCTTCGAGGGAGCCACCGTGACGATCGGCACGGGCGAACTCGATGCGGATGAGTGCAACTTCAGGATGGAAGGCGATCACTCCGTGATCAGCAATCTGGCCCGTCTGCAGTACAACGGCCGCGACCCCCGCACGGTCGCCGCCGCACAGGCCCGCCTGACGAAGCTGTCCCGCTGGAACATACAGGGCAGCCTTCCCGACCACCCCGTGCTTGGCGCGGTATTGCGCGCACTGCACGATGCGATGGCGCCGCGAACCATGCCTCGGTTTACGTTCATGACACCGGAATGGGTCTCATCCGCCCGTCACATCCTGACGACGCGCGCGGAGAAATACGCCGAGAAGATTCGCGACATTGATTTCACATTCTCCGAGGAATTCACGGACGCGCCTGCATACGCGTTTCCCGACGGCTCGCACGGCGGCTTCTGGGTCCGTTGCGTCAAGGGTCAGGTCACGGTTGGCGCCGGACCGCTTCCAACGGAGTTCGAGCCCGCGGACCTGCTGACGAAAGGGATATACACGCCGGTTGTGCCGGTCGGACGGACCGTCAATGCAGCGATGACAGATGAGGAAAAGGCGGAACAGGCGGACTACAGCGCCGCCGCGTTCCGCTTCGACAAGGAAGCCGGCCGGCGCCCGGTTGACCAGACTCAGCCCTCGGGCCGCGGGGACATGCCGCCCGACCTCGGCCGCATATTCGTGCCACTGCACGACGAACTCTCGAAGCGCACGTCGAGCGAACTGCCCGCAGACTTCGATGACTCGATCAGGGAGGCATGGTCGAAGCCGCAGGCCTTCGACCGACACCTCGGCTACGAATCGTGGGTCCGCTACGACGTCGTCGACATCTACGGTAACGACAGGTAACCCCCCATGAAGCTGACCTTCATCGACAACTACGAACTCGCCGCAATCACCGACGACGGGGCCGTGAGCCTTGCTGAGGTCACCGCCGAACTGGACGTGTTGCCGCCTCAACAGCGCATCAACCGGGTGATCGAGGAGTGGGACACGTATCGGCCAAGGTTCGAGGCCGCAATTGCCAACGGACCGGCAAAGGCACTGACGAGCGTGCGCCTGCGCGCGCCGCTGCCGAAGCCCACCGCTATCGTCTGCATGGCGGTGAACTACATGGAGAACGGCACGCTGAAGGAAAAGCCGCCCCAGCAGGCCTTCTTCAAGAACTCACATGCCGTGATCGGCGATGGCGACTCGATGCACCTGCCCGACGCGCCCGCGAGCATCTTCGAGGGTGAGGCGGAGATGGCGCTCGTCATCGGCAGGAAGGCGACACGTGTGCCGGCCGACGACGCCTACAGCTACGTATTCGGCTACCTGAACTTCGTCGATGGCTCGGCGCGGGGCCTGCCCGGCGGCATGGGCCTGCCTTATTTCATGAAGGGCCAGGACGACTTCGCGCCACTCGGACCCTGGATCACGACGGCTGACGAAGTCCCGAACCCGATGAATCTTGCGGTGAAGCAGTGGGTGAATGGCAAGGTCACACATGACTACAACACCGATGACATGGCGCACGACATTCCGACCTCGGTGCACTTCGTCACGTCCAACACGTCACTCGAAGCGGGCGATGTGATTGCCCTCGGCACCAACCACGGCGGATTGCACCCGCTGCAGCACGGCGATGTCGTCGAGCAGGAGATCGAGGGCCTCGGCCGCCTGACCTTCAACGTGCACGACGACCTCGAACGGACCTGGGAGCGCGCGACGCGCGCCGAGCGGGGAAAGGACGGACCAGCGCCGCAACTGTCGGGAAAATACGCACCCTGACCCCTGCATTGGTGCTTCGCGGGCGGGACCCGGGCATGGATAATGGAACGAACCACGATCCCTGATGCGACCCATGACCCAACTCTACTGCAATGCCGATCTGAACTACGTACGGGGCATGGAAGCGGCCGCCGTTTCCGTCGACATCATCGACGGGCGCGCGTCGCCTCCGGGCGGCCGTTGGCAGACCCACGGGTTCGAACTGATGCGGCACGCCTCCGCGTTGCGCGACTTCGACGACGAGGCCCGCGTGGCGGACGTTCACTACGCGGAGATTTCTGACCTCGCACAGCGCCTGACCGGGTGTGACCACGCCCTGGTTTCAGGCCACATCGCGCGGAACCCCGAACAGGCGGCGGTTCACGCAGACCTTGGTCCCATCCAGTTCGTGCATTCGGACTTCGCGCCGAGCTACGGTCAGCGAATCCGGGATTTCTATGCCGAAGGCGGCGAGCAGGCAGAAGCAGGGCTGCAGGCAACGGGAATCAGCGCCCGGGACGTCGCCGACGCCAGGCGCATGCTGATCCTGCAGTTCTGGCGCAACGTCGGTCCGGCACACATGGATTTGCCGATCGCCTTCTGCGACGTCACAAGTACCGAGGCTGGTGACATTCTGCCCATCCCGGTGCAGGACTATGCAGGCGGCGGATTCGACTTCGAGGCCCTCGCCATCCGGGCCCCGGCCGAGGCGGGCAGCCACCGCTGGTACACCTATCCCGACATGCAGCACGACGAAGTCGTCGCTTTCCGCACCTACGACACTGCCCTGATGGAACGCAACGAGCCGTACTGGACACCCCACTCCGCCTTTGCCGATCCTTCGGTCGCGGCCGGCTCGCCGGCACGGAGGAGCATCGAATTGCGGGCCACCTGCATCTGGCACTGAGGGCACGGGCCGTCGTTGGGACCAGTCGGAGGATGAAAGCGGCCTACCGCTCCGCTAAGCTTCCCGGTCTATGTTCCAGGAAGAAGTTTCACGATGTACAGACTGTTCTGCGGCGCCGCACTCAGCGTTGCCCTGTACGCCGCGGCTGACGTGGTCAATACCAATGACGTCAGCGTGTTCCAACCTGGCACCACGATCGCGTCAACTGCTGTCAACAGCACGATCGCGGCGCTGATCGATGCCATTGATGACAACGCCGCGCGCATCGCGGCGCTCGAGTCGCACAGCTCGACCCTCGTCGCGGGCCGTTTATATGCGCTGCGACAGATTGGCGTGCTCTTCGGCGGGAACAACGCCGGCGGCGTGACCGTCGCGAACCTCTCGCAGAGCTACACAGTCGATGTCGATGACGCCAATGGCTACTCGTTTGTCGGCTCGGAAAACGAAGGCGAGGTAACGCTGAACGGGCTGGTGATCGCCCAGAGTCTCGATGAGCCCNTCTCTTTNTCCGGCNCCTACGTCCAAAACGGTTCGACGCTGACCCTGACCATCGAGAATGACCCGCTGGAGATTATCGTCGCAANGGACGGCCGCGTGTTGCTCATNAGCGGGTTCGATCTCTCCCCNGAAGACGATTCGACCTANACCCGGACGGAGAGCTCCTTTGTCGTGGGCGTCGAAATCTCCAACTGAGTTGCCACCCANCCCAACTGAAAAACCTTCGCGGACACCAGCATGAGCACACACGAGACGGTTCACAAAGTCCCCACGCCCGCGCATCACTACACGCTGATCCGCGATCCGGCTGGCGCCTATCTCGGCGTTGACGATGACGGCGCGCGGAAACTCTATGACTACGTCGATGATCACGCGATCTGGGACCGTGACCGCGACTCGGTTCGCCACGTCGTGTCCGGACAAACCCTGACCGTCACGGGAGACGCGGCGTCCGTGACGCTTGGCTGCACGGGTGAATCGCCTGGGGACGACGCCGGCACTGAGGGAAACGCCGTATCCTTCGAGCTTGTCCACGGGCCCGAGAAAATGCCGAGCGACTATCTCGGGTTCTTCAGGGAGAACGGCTGGGTCTGCCTGACCTCAGTCCTCGCCCCCGAGACAGTTGAGGAACTCGAGCGTATTTCCTGCACCGACCGGTACGAAGATCGCAAGTACGACGGCTCGAAGCATCCGCTGAACCAATCCTGGGCCGTCGGCCGCACTGCCGCGGAGCCGGTTTCGCTCTGGCTGATGCGCATGTACATGGGAACCAGCGAAGTACGCCTTGGCCACCCGCCCTCCCTCGCCATTCTCGGTCAGGACGACGGCAAACGGGACGTGCAGGGCTGGCATTCGGACTTCCCGTATCTCTGGGGATTCGCCGGCAACAAACCGTACGGCCGTGTGCCCACGTCGTCCGGCAACACCGTGCTGGGTATTCAGCGCAACGTCTGCATCTCGCCCTTCACGCGGGAGGGCGGCGCCACCGCGTTCAAGCTCGGCTCACACGTACACGATCAGGGCCCGCCCGCGGAATGGGGAACGGGATTCCAGTACGGGCAGCCGGGCCACCGGGCGAAACACGGCCTGCCCTACAACGGACCGGACGCCGACATTCTCGAGGCTCCCGGTGGCAGCATCATCCTCTATGACTCGCGCACCTGGCATCGTGCCGGCGTGAACCAGACGAAGAAGCGCCGCTCGGCCATGCTTCAGGCCATGGTGCCGGGCTACGTCATGCCCTTTTTCGATACCAGCGGCACGTGGAAAGGTTATGTCGGCTCGGACGCATACAACGCGCTGACCGATCTGGAACGGCAGGAAATGGAGCGCCTCATGGTCCACTACATCAACGGACCGGGCGGCGCCCACGCGATCACAGTTGACGAAGACCTCTCGGAGGCGATCCGCCCCCAGGTCGCGCAGCGCCGCTACTACGACAGCTGAACGGCTGGTGTCGTGTCTGCGACGCTATGGCATGAACGGCGTCGACGTCGGCCCGAGTTGGGTCTGGATGATCGACTGCGCCATCTCGACAAACTCGCAGAGCATCGGCCGCGTATCCCGGGGATCCATGATGTCCTCGATATTGAACGCTTCCGCCGTCTTGAACGGTGACGAGAGCGCGTCGAGCTGAGCTTCGATTTCGGCCTGCTTCGCCTCCGGGTCGTCCGACTCCGCGATCACCCGGCGGTACGCGGCTGACACCCCTCCCGACACGTGCATCGAGCCCCAGTGTCCGGAAGGCCACGCGACCCGTTTGAACATCCCGCTCGGCCTGTCGTGGCACTGTCCGGCAACCCCGTAGAGCTGTCGGATGATGACCGAGCACCACGGCATCTGTGTGCGCAGGGTCGCGCACAACATTTTCGCGCCGGCCCGGACAATTCCGAGCTTCTGTTGATCGAGCCCGGCCATGAAGCCCGGCTCGTCCGCGAGATACACCATCGGCAGATGGAACGTGTCGCACATGCCAAGAAAACGAATCACCTTGGTCCCCGCGGTGACGTCCATGGAGCCGCCAAGACGCTTGGGGTTGTTGATCATCACACCGCAGGGATAGCCGTTCAGGCGTCCGAGGCCGACAATTCTTGACCGGCCGTAGTGGGGCGTGATCTCGAAGAACGAGTCCTTGTCGAGGACTGCGTCCAGCACCTTGTACGCGTCATAGATGCGCCGCTTGTTGCGTGGAATGGCCGACAGCAGGTATTCGTCACGACGTTCCGGGTCGTCCCCGGTCTCCATCCGCGGTGGCATCTGCCAGACGTTGTTGGGGAGGTACGAGAGGAACTGTCTGATCATGTCGAACGCATGTTCCTCGCTGTCCGCAAGGTTGTCGATCACACCCGCTTCGAAGACCTGGGTCCGCTCGTCTCCAAGGTCTTCCTTGGTGATGTCGACGCCAAGCGCCGCCTTGACGACCGGCGGACCGCCGGGAAACACCTGGCTGATGCCTTTGACCATGACGTTGAAGTGGGAGAGGCACGCGTCGACAGCGGGCAATCCGGCGACGGAACCGAGCGCCGCAGACACGACCGGCACCTCACACAGGATGTCCTGGATACCCGGCGTCACGGGGTTCGTGGGAATGTAGGTGCGTCCGATCTGCTCGAACGTCTTGACACTGCCGCCCGTCGCGTCGAGCAATCTCACGTAGGGCAGACGCCAGTCACGGGCGAGATTCTGTGCATGCCCGCCTTTGTTGCCGATCGCGGCGTCCGAGGCGCCGCCGCGCACGGTGAAGTCACCGGCATTGACCACCACCTTGCGGCCATTCAGTTCACAGAGCCCGATCACGGTGTTCGACGGGCGGACATGCTGAAGCTGGTCGTTCTCGTAGGTCGCCGCGCCCGCGAGACGTCCAATTTCCTGGAACGACTTCTGGTCCGCAAAGAGGTCCAGGCGTTCGCGCACGGTCAGCTTGCCGCGCTGCCGCTGCACCTCGATGCCCTTCTCGCCCCCCATCTCTTCGGCAAACGCCACCCGACGTTTGATCTCTTCGACTTCCGGTTCCCAGCTCATGTCCCGCCTCAAATGATTGTGCTTGTCAGTACCGCTAACGCGCCGCTTCACGGCGACCGCTTCACGGCGTCCGGAACATAGAAGGTTTGGCCTGGGTGCACAACCTGGCGGCATGTGCCCGGCCAGACCGGTCGCGCGTCGAAGCGGCCGGGCCGACGCGTCCGTGCGGTCCCGCCCCCTGTCATCCGCGCGTTGACAAGCCATTAGGGTCAGAACCGGGTTACCAGACAGTCCTCTTTAGGCTCGCGAACGCCCACCCGGCCGCTGAACAACTCAGCTTGTCGGATGGGCGTTTCAACCTGAGCAGTATCAGTCCGCTCTGCCAGACCGGGCATCCTCAAACAAAACACGTGAAGCCAATGCCAAGAAAACTAACTAAAATACTGTTTTTGTATGCTTTTATTGTTCTCTGTGAGACTGCCCAGGCCGGGATTCACAACGGTGCAATGGCGGCGCAAGTGTCGACGACTGCCTGCCATCGGACTGATGCTCCGCCTGTACGTCGAGTGGCAGAAAGGCCCGGCCGCTCTGTTCCAGAATCGAGACGAAGCGTTCTGTCGAACGCGAAAAGCCGGAGAGCGGGGAAGTCCGAGCCCAGACCGCTCTGGGAGACGCTCAAGGGCACGCGTCGCGGGCCCTTCTTTGATCCAACGAGTACGGACGCCCCGCCGCCAACAGCCGGAATTCAGGAAGGGCGCCCTTGATGGGCGCCTGACTCAGCGGGTCCCGCCAGGCGCGACGATCAGAAGATCGTATAGATGAACGGCGCGATTGCCGACCCTTGCACGAAGATCAGAA
>PBVL01000102.1:9985-14296 GCA_002728675.1 Gammaproteobacteria bacterium | reverse complement strand
GCCTTCTTGTTCCCGCGGTAGCCCATGTTCACCGCGAGCGCCATCGTGCCCGAGCTCGTGATCAGGATGAAGGTCATGATGGCGATCAGGAGCAGGGGTACCGATACGCCTGCAACCGTCAGCGCGAACACCTCCGTGGGCAGCGGCCAGACGACGGTCGTGGAAATCCGCACCTTCATGTAACCGACGAGGAAACATGAGAACACGAACGTGTCCGACAGGAGGAAAATCCACATCATGGCTTTTCCCCAATGGACCTGGAACGTCTGCTTGTCGGCGGACCAGTCGTCTACAAAGCCGTCTACGCCATCGGCAAGCGTATCCGGGTGCGCGGCTGCGGTGTCAGACATAACGAATCTCTTGGTTCAGTACTTGGTTGTTATTTGAAGGCGGGCGAATCAGGTCGAGAGCATCAGCCCGAACATGACCACCCATACCATCAGCAGGAAGTGCCAGTAGACCTTGCACAGGTCGACCGACAGATGAATCTCGTGGATCGGGTGTCCCGCCCACACGCGACGCGTCGTCCGCGCCCACACGTAGAGCCCACCCACGATGTGCAGCGCGTGAAGGCCGGTGATCAGATAGAAGAACGCGTTCGCCGGGTTCGAGTACAGGTAGACCCCCTCGGCCACGAGCATCTGCCACGCCCACAGCTGCCCCCCGATGAACGCCACCGTGAAAATCCCGGTGCCGATCAGTCCGAGGCCAACCATGTCGATATTGCTCTTCTTGGCGGCATTGGCCGCCATCTGGATCGACACGCTGCCGAGCACGAGCATCACCGTGTTGACCCACAGCAGGCCCGGCTCCTGTAGAGGACGCCAGTCGAAGTACTCCATACGCAGGAAGTACGCACTGAAGAACAACGAAAAGACGCTCGCCACAACGGCGAGGAACACGTAGAGCGCAGTGCGCGCGGGAGGCTGCGTGTGGTCGATCTCCGACGGATGGTCGTCGACGAGCCCTTCCTGCAGCCACGGCTTCTCTGTGACGCGCTGCCGCCACAGCCAGGTCCATGCAAACCCGACCGCGACGAAGATGAACACGATAATGGCCGCTTCACCGCCCACGAGCTACACCTTTTGCGCTTGCACTCATTTCAGCCAACGAGCACCGACCTCAGGTCCGGTACTCGCCGCCTCCTTCGCGAACAGGCTCATCCTGCGGGACGAAATCCGTCTCGCGACCCGGCACGCTGTAGTCGTATGCCCAGCGGTGCACGACGGGCAGTTCGTCACCCCAGTTGCCGTGAACCGGCGGGGTCTGCTCGGTCCGCCACTCGAGCGAGTTGGCATTCCACGGGTTGTGCGGCGCCTTCTTGCCGTTCCAGATCGAGATCAGCATGTTCCAGAAGAAGATGATCTGCGTTGCGGCAACGAACAGCGCGGCGATCGTGATCGCGGCGTTGAGATCCTGGACAGACTCCGGCATGAAGTCGGTCACTCCGTTTGCATAGTAGCGACGCGGCACACCGAGGAACCCTATGTAGTGCATCGGCAGGTAAATGGCGTACGTCCCGAAGAACGTCATCCAAAAGTGCCACTTACCGAGCGTTTCGTTGTACATCCGCCCGGTGATCTTCGGATACCAGTGATAAATCGCTGCAAACACCACGAGGATCGGCGACACGCCCATCACCATGTGGAAGTGCGCAATCACGAAATAGGTATCGGACAGCGGCAGGTCAATGACCACATTCCCAAGGAACAACCCGGTCAGGCCACCGTGGATGAACGTGAAGATGAATCCGATGGCGAACAGCATGGGTGTCCGCAGGTGGATGTTGCCCTGCCACAGGGTCAGCACCCAGTTGTACACCTTGATCGCCGTTGGCACCGCGATGATCAGTGTCGTCGTCGCGAAGAAGAAGCCAAAGTACGGGTTCATACCCGAGACATACATGTGGTGCGCCCAGACGATGAAGGACAGACCGCCGATTGCGACGATGGCCCAGACCATCATCCGGTAGCCGAAAATGTTCTTGCGGGCATGAACCGACAGTACGTCGGACACGATGCCGAATGCGGGCAGCGCGACGATGTACACCTCAGGGTGTCCGAAGAACCAGAAGAGGTGCTGGAAGAGCACCGGGCTGCCGCCCTTGTAGTCGAGTTGCTCACCCAGCGAAATGATGGCCGGCATGAAGAAGCTGGTGCCGAACAGGTAGTCGAAGATCATCATGATGGCCGACACCAACAGCGCCGGGAACGCCAGCAGGCCGAGAACGGTGGCAACAAAAATGCCCCAGACCGAAAGCGGCATCCGCATCAAAGTCATGCCGCGGCAGCGTGCCTGCAGTACGGTCGTGATGTAGTTCAGGCCGCCCATCGTGAACGCCACGATGAAGACCGCGAGGGAGATGAGCATCAGGAGGATGCCCCAGGTCGCACCCGGCGTACCCGGCAGGATCGCCTGCGGTGGATAGAGCGTCCATCCCGCCCCGGTTGGNCCTCCGGGAACGAAGAAGCTGACCATCAGGATGATGACCGAGAGCAGATACACCCAGAAACTGAGCATATTCATGAACGGGAAGACCATGTCTCTGGTTCCACACATGAGTGGAATCAGGTAGTTACCGAANCCGCCCAGAAACAGCGCCGTGAGCAGATAGATCACCATGATCATGCCGTGCATGGTCACGGCCTGGTAATACTCACTCGGCGTGATGATCGAAAATGTGTCAGGGAACCCGAGCTGCAGGCGCATCAGCGCTGACAGTACCAGCGCGACGACGCCGACGAGAATCGCCGTACCGCCATACTGGATCGCGATTACCTTATGGTCCTGGCACCAGACGTACTTGCCGATCCACGTATGCGGATGCGCAAGTTCCTGTCCTCTGTCTGCTAATGCCACATAAGCCATGGGCTACTCCTTCACCTTACGGTGTCTCATACCACTGGCCCATCCGGGCCATATTGCTCTGAATCAGTTTTCTGCCAGCTACTCGCTGGCGCCAGCCGCACCGGCGTCGTCCTGCGCGGCTGTTTGCGCAGTTTCCGTCCTGGCCTCGCTCGCTGNCGCCTCTTCCACCTGCGCGGTGCTGGCCGTCGGGGCTGGCAACGTGTTGATGTAGGCGACCACGTCCCGCATGTCTTCCTCATCGCGGAACATCTTGGCGATGAGTGCCATCTGCGGGCCCATCATGTCGCGACGATCACCGCCGCGTACCATGCTCTTGAAGTGGGCAAGCTGACGCACCATGTACCAGTCGTCCTGACCCGCGAGTCGCGGTGAACTGGTCGCGTATTTGCCTTCGCCGCGGGCGCCGTGACACGNGCTGCAGGTCAGGTAAAGCTCTTCACCCCTGGCGACGTCGCCGACGACCGTGGGCGTCGCAGGTTGCGGCGTCATCGACTCGATGTAGGCCGAGATGTTGCGGATTGCCTGCGCGTCCGCGAGAACGGCCGCCATGGGTGCCATCTGCTGTCCGTAGGTGTCGCCCTCGCCGCCGCGGTAACCGGCCTTGAAGTGTTCGAGCTGGCGCTCGACGTACCAGGACTCCTGGCCGGCAATGCGGGGCGCGTTGAGCGCCTGGTTGCCTTCACCCTGCATGCCGTGGCACGCGGCGCAAACCGGGTACAGCGCCTGCCCCATCGCNACGTCAGACGTGCGGGCCGAGTATTCCGCGAAGGTTGGCTGCGTCTCGAGCCACGCGTCGAAGTCGGTCTGCTCGAGAACGGAAACCTGCCCGCGCATCGTGAAGTGCGCGATGCCACAGTGCTCTTCGCAGAGCAGGTCATACGTGCCGACCTTGTTCGGGGTGAACCACATGTAGGTGATCAGGCCCGGTACCGCGTCCATCTTCACGCGGAACTCCGCCACCGTGAAGTTGTGCAGTACGTCTTTGGCGCGGAGCAGCACTTTGACCGGCTTGTCGATCGGGATCCGCACATGGTTGCTGGTGACGATCACGTCGTCCTGGCCACGAGGGTCTTCCGGGTTGACGCCGTGCGGGTTCTGCTCGCTGATCAACGACGTATCCGACGTGCCGAGCTGGCCGTNCTCGCCGGGCAGACGATAGGTCCAGCGCCACTGTTCACCGATCGCCTCCAGNTCCCACGCCTCTTCCGGCGGGTTGACGAACTCGCCCCAGACGTAGAGTCCGGGCGCAAGCATCGCTGCGACCCCGATCNCCGTCACGACGGTCAGCCAGAATTCGAGNTTGCTGTTTTCCGGCTCNTACNNGGCNCGNTGGNNAGCNTCNCCNGTGTGTTTGNACTTCCACACGCAGTANGCCATGAACAGNTTNACCGCNATGAANACNGCNCCNGTNACCCAGAANGTNATNAGGATNGTNAGGTCAAT
>PBVL01000102.1:0-9980 GCA_002728675.1 Gammaproteobacteria bacterium | reverse complement strand
CCCAGTTCGCGGCCGAATCCGTAAACCACCACGGACTCGCGAAGTGGAAGATCACCGATCCAACCACCAGAAAAACCAGGGCGATGGGCATCCACATAGTTCACATTCCTTCCAAGTTGGTCGCGTGAGCCACCTCCCCAGCGGCCGCGACACTCCCATTCACAGGCGTTCACACGAGCGGACACGGACTCTCCCCATGGAGGCCCGGCCCGGTCAGGGCGGAACCTACCGATTCTGCCCTACCGCGTCAAGGCGGAACCTGCCGCAGCGCCCGTCTGACGGTGGATAGCGCCAGGGGCTCTAGTCTCCTCCGACGGTCGTGCCCGAACGTTCCGAGAGTGTAATGCCCCCAAGGACAAGCGCCAGTCCCAAAGCGTGATGGACACCAAAACTCTCGCCAAGCACAACCACCGCCAACAAGGCGGCCAATACCGGCACCAGATTCACGAAGATGCCGGCCCTCGCCGGGCCCAGCAGTTCCACGCCGCGGATGAACCAGACCTGCGCGAGCAGCGACGGGAAGACGGCGGTCACGAGGGCGATGAGCCAGCCGACCGACGTTGGCGGCATGACAGCGCTCACCCGCAATTCGACGCCGAGTAACACCCAGGAGGCAATCCATGCACCCGCCGCCATCACGGCAAACTGGCTGAGGGGCGAGACCGCCGGACGGTTGCGCAGCCACAGCGTGTACGCCGCGTAAATCATGCACGCACCGAGGATGAGCATGTCGCCCAGGTTCAGCGACATCGTGGCCAGCGCGCGGGGATCGCCCTGCGTCGCCACGGCGATGACGCCCGCCAGGGTGACCGCAACGCCAAGCATCTGCATCGGCGCGAGTTTGCCGCCCGGCGTGGCCGCGATACCCAACAGCACAAAAACGGGGATGGCGCCCTGCAGGATCGCGATGTTGAGCGCGCTAGTGTAGTGAGCCGACATGTATAGAAGGCTGTTGAACGTCGCGAAGCCGACCGCGCCCAGACAGAGCAGCAACCCGATATGTCGTCGCAGAACGGGCCAATCCCGGCGCAGTGACGGAAAGGCGAACGCGCACAGCAGGCCCAGCGCAAGCAACCAGCGCAGCGACGTCAGCGACATGGGCGATATCTCGCCCACCGCAAGCTTTGCGAGGATCGTGTTGAGGGCCCAGCAGCTCGAGACGACTGTCAGTAGCGCATAGGCCCGCAGCTGGTCAGACACTGATTTCGAGTGGACGCGTCAGGTCCTGCCCGGGGAATGTCGCTTCGAGTTTCGCCCGGAGCTCCTGCACGGTGTGGTCATCCACGGCCGCGCCCGGTGAGCGCAGCGCAGGGTCCGCGAGCAAACCCCGCGCGGCGTAGATCCACTTCCGCGCAGCCAGGCCCAGCCGGTCCTCGAGCTGCAGCAGCGGGAGGTAACGACGCTCCAACGCAGCGAGGGCCGAGGGGTCGTCACGATGGCGCAGCATGGCAAGCAGGATTTCGGGTACGGCGACACCCGTCATGAACCCGTCCGCCCCCCTTGCAAGATCGTTGGCGCCATTGACCGCACCAAGGCCCGCAAGAATCGGTACCGCGCACTCTGTCATGGCGTCTCGCAACGCCGAGATTTTCGGCCCGGTGTTGCGGACCTCTTCCTTGATCCCCGCCACCACCGGCAACTCGTTGACCAGGCGAACCAGCAGCGGCACGCCCATGTTCACGCCGGAGGACTCGGGATGATCCTGGACGACAATCGGCAGCTCGGCCGCGGACGCTCGCTCGAACAGCTCGAAGATGTGCTGGTCGGCGAGACCCGGCGCTGACGTCGGCGAGAGCAGGGTTGCGGCAGCACCGCGCTCGCGCGCGCGATGGAGCCGCTCGGTGACGATGGCCGGAGCGCCCGCGTTGGAGCCGACGCAGACCGGCAGTCCCGCACCTTCCACAACCGCGCGTTCGACGATCGCGTCCCGTTCGGACTCCGTCAGCTTCGCGCCTTCACCAAGCACACCCGCCACGGTGACGCCGGCAACACCCAGCTCGGCCATGAAGCGAATCACACGTCCCAGCGAATCGAGATCGACGGGTTCGCCCGATGCTGACGAAAACGGCGTCGGGACAATGATCCAGGCACCCGCTTCCAGCGATTGGTCTGCCATGGCCGCTTCCTTCCTATAACGGGTATTGGTGGGGCCGGGCATCATCCAGTGCCGCCTCCCGGCCCGTCAACCGCCGCCGGCGCGACGCCAGCGCGGACGGACAAGCACCCAGGACAGCACGACGAGCAGAAAGAACGCGGTATATGCCGCCGTGAACACCCAAAGCGGCGCATCCCAGTAGAGGAAGGCCCGCAGCCAGTGGGAAACGAACGTCCCGTCGTAACCGGCCTCCCCGGCCGCCGCGCGCAGTTGGTTCTCCCACCGCGTGAGCGGGCACACGATCCCCAGCCATGCCTCCGCAACAACCACCCCGATCGCCGCAACGTGGGTGAGCCTGAACCAGAGCCCCCGGACCCACCGCCATCCGCGGAGGCCGCCGAGGAGCGTCAGCACGAGTCCAAGTATCACGAACACGACGAAACCGACGTGGACCGAGAGGACCACGTCGGCGAGCAACACGTAGCTCATGCGCTACCTGACGGACGCATGGAGGAGGAGCGACTGCGTCTAGCCGATCTCGGCGTCAAACACTTCCTGATTGAACCCGACGAGCAGCGTCTTGCCGACACGGATCGTCGGCGCGCGCAGGTTGCCGGTCGGGCCGAGCATCGCGGCGACCGCCTCGTCGCTGGCGCCAGCCTTAACGTCGAACTCATTAACCTTCTTACCCTTCATCGCGATCAGTCGACCGGCAGCGTCAAGCATTCCCCGCGCGTCCTCCGCCCGGAGCTTGCGGGATGCGGGGGCCTTGTCGGCTATATCCACCTTGTGATCCTCCAAAAACTTGGAGGCTTTTTTGCAGGTGGTTCAGTTATTGCGATAGTAGTACCAGTCGACGCTTTGCACGGCCATGGCGTTGTCCTCGAGAGCGGGTTACACGCGCAACACCATAGCCACGCTTGGCGCACCCGACAAGGCTTTGCTGTCCGCTGGTACATATGACCGAGGGAGGGATCGATGGCGTCCAGAACACGGCTGACGGAACAGGTCAGGCACCTCGATGCGTCCGCGGTTTTCGCGGGCCTCGAGGAGTCCCCGGAACTGCTGGCACACCGCGACGACCGCGGCCGGAACTGGCTGCATCTGACCTGCAGTATCAATGCCGCTGAGAAGCACATCGACGAAACGCGGGCGGTGACCCTCGCCCGCGGACTGCTCGAACGCGGCCTTCCGATCGACGCGCCCGCGTTCACGGAGGGCGACTGGCACGCGACGCCCCTTTGGTATGCCGTTGGGCGAGGCCGGAACCTTCCGCTCGTCAGATACCTGCTGGACGCTGGATCCACGCCGGAACACTGCCTGTGGGCAGCCTCCTTCAACGACGATGCCACCATGATTCAGGCTCTCATCGCGGGCGGCGCATCCCTCGAAACAGTCGTCGAGGACGAGACGCCATTCTTCGGCGCGGTGAAGTACAGCAAGTTCGTCGGCGCGAGAGCGCTGCTCGAAGCCGGCGCAAATCCTGACTGGGTGGATCCCAAAGGTCGCACCGCCATGCACGCGATGCTGAAGAAAGGCACCGATCCGGTCCATTTCGAGATGTTCGTGACCCGCGGCGCAAGGAGCGACATTCCGGACCGGGACGGCAAGACTGTCGATGCGATCCTGCGCCGCAAACGCGACAAGGCATGGCACGCACTGGCGGACCGCCTCGACGCGGCAAACGCATGAAACGTGGGCGTCAGGAGCTGCAGGAGAGCATTGAGCAGCCCGCGCGTGTCCGCGCCCAGTCGGGACGCTTCTCCGCGAGATGCCCGCGCTCCGGCTGTTCCGCGTACGGCGTCCGCATCGTGTCGAGCAGTTCGCTGACGAGGCTGAAGTCGCCCGTCTCCGCCTTGTCGATCGCAAGCTGGGCAAGGTAGTTGCGCATGACGTATCTTGGATTCACGGCGTTCATTGCGTCCCTGACCGTTCCCGCGTCTCTGCCGTCCTGCGCAAGTCGCAGCCGGTAACGCGCCATCCAGTCGTCCAGTCGCTCACGGTAAGGCGCGTCGATCTGTTCCGGCACGTAGTACGCGTTGCCAAGCGCCTCGACGCTGTCGTCTGGCTCGTTGCCAACGGTTGCAGCAAGCGCGCGATAGAAGAGCGTCATGTCCGTTTCGACTTCGGGAAGCAGCTCCAGCAGGTCTTTGACGAGGCTCGCATCGCGGCCGGCATCAAACCCGATGAGTCCCAGCTTGTGAGCCTGCATCGTCTGCCACGCGTCCTGGTAGACGTCGACAAACGTCTTCAGGGCGGCTTCGAGAGGAGGCGCTTCACCCACGAGCGGGTAGATGGCGTTGGCAAGCTGCAGCAGGTTCCACTGCGCAACCCCCGGCTGATGGGCAAAACGATATCGCTTGCCTGCCGCGTCCGTCGTGTTTGGCGTCCAGCCCGGATCGTAGTCTTCGAGCCAGCCGTACGGGCCGTAATCGATGGTTAGGCCGAGAATCGACATGTTGTCCGTGTTCATCACGCCGTGGACAAAGCCGACCCGCATCCATTCGCAGACCATCAGGGCCGTCCGCCGCGTGACCTCCTCGAACCACTGCACGTAGACGTCGTCACTCCCGCGATCAAGCTCNGGGAAGTGATGCTCGATGGTGTGATCGGCGAGCCGTTTCAGAAGCTCGTGATCCTGACGCGCCGCAAGGATTTCGAAGTTGCCAAANCNGATGAACGACGGCGCGACGCGGCAGACAACGGCCCCCGGTTCCGGCTTCGGATCACCGCTGTAGAGAATGTCGCGGACAACCTCTTCGCCGGTCGTGATGAGGCTGAGCGCCCGCGTCGTCGGCACGCCGAGATGGAACATCGCTTCGCTACAGAGAAACTCACGCAGCGACGAGCGCAGCACCGCCAGCCCGTCGGCCGTTCGCGAGTAGGGCGTCATCCCCGCACCCTTGAGTTGCAGCGCATGCCGCTCGCCGTTGCTCACCACTTCACCCAGGGCAATCGCGCGACCGTCCCCCAGCTGACCCGCCCAGTTGCCGAACTGGTGGCCGCCGTAACACATCGCGTGCGGATCCATCCCCGGCAGGAGTTCGTTGCCGACGAAGACGCGGGCGAACGCATCGCTCGCAACGTCGTCCATCGACAACCCGAGGTCATCGCTCACCTCGCGTGAGTGCGCCACCAGGGTTGGTCGGGCAACCGGCGTGGGTGAGACGCGCGAGTAACAGGCGCCNGACACCTCGCGAACATAGTTGGCTTGCGTCGGGTCGGCCGGGAGTTCCCGGGTGAACGTATTATCAAAGCTGAGCGAGTTGAGTCCGGACATGGGCGGCGCCTCCACAGCGCGGCTCGGTTGAGCGCACATTATACGNGGCGGCACACAGGACGCGGCTGACTGAGCAATGCCGCCCCCGGGGGGCGCCGGGCCGGCAACGTNCTGCGCTCACTTGCCGCNGTCGGGCCGACAGGCTAGGGTCCGNAGCGCTACGAGCGGGGGTTCGAGGGGGAATCCATGTTCTCAAAACAGGCACTGCTGACCGCGGTGGGCGCCGCCTTCATCTTCGGGCTCGTCACCAGCCTCGCTGTCCGGCCTCCGTCCGCTCCGCCCGCGAGCGCCGCCGCGGCGGAGGACGGCAAGGTTGTCGAGCGCGTGCGCTGGCGCATCCCACTGTCCTCCTCGCNGAACCTGCCCGGCAGCGGCGAGACCCAGCTTTGGATGGCCGACNCCGTGGGCAAGGCATCNGGCGGCGGCATTCACTTCCANNTGTTCGACCCNGGCGAGATCGTGCCGGCNTTNGCCATCACGGACGCGGTCCGCGACAGGAAAGTGCCCGCCGGCCACACGTGGCTCGGGTACGATCAGGGCAAGATTCCGTCCTCCGCGCTGTTCGGCGCCACCCCCTTTGGCCTGCGCCCGTGGGCCTATATCGGTTGGTGGTTCTTCGGCGACGGGGAGCAACTCGCCAACGAGATCTACGCCGAGCACAACATCAAGCCCCTGTTGTGCGGCATCACCGGCCCGGAAACGGCCGGCTGGTACGCGGAGCCCATCAACGGCCTCGAAGACATTCAGGGCCTCAAGATCCGNTTTGCCGGGATCGGCGGCAAGATCATGCAGCGGGCGGGNGCNTCCATCACGATGCTGCCNGCGGGAGAGATTTTCCAGGCATTGGAAACGGGCGTNATCGACGCNACCGAGTACAGCCAGCCAATCACCGATCAGGCCCTCGGCTTTTCACGCATTGCCAAGTACAACTATTACCCCGGTTGGCATCAGCCGTTCAGCGCGTCGCACCTGGTCATCAANCTCGACGTCTGGAANTCCATCTCGAAGCCGGACCAGGAACTCATTCATATGATGTGCANCGCGGCGNCNGGNCGNCACCTCGGCATGACGGANTCNCTGCAGGGCGAGATCATCAAAGGCTTCCCCGACATTGGNGTCACCGCGATGGAGACNCCCGTCGAGATTCTNCGGGANCTGAAGGATCANGCGGATCAGGTCCTTGACGAAGACGCCGCCAAAGATNCCGACTTTGCCCGCGTGCTCGAATCNCAGCGNGCCTTCNAGGAGAACCACGACTTCTGGCGCAGGCTCGCNTACCTGCCGAAGGAGTTNTGAGGTGTCGCAACTCGTACTTCCGGAAACACCGGTCTCGCGTGCGATCGACTCGGTNCTGNTCGTCGTCGGCCGCACGTCCATCTGGATCTGGGTCGTNCTGATGGCGGTTGTCGTCATCAACGTCGCAATGCGCCATCTGTTCGGNCAGGGCCGCGTTGAACTCGAAGAACTGCAGTGGCACATGAATTCGGTTGGCTTCCTGCTGGCNATCGCATACGCCTACCAGTCGGANTCGCACATTCGNATCGATCTCGTGTCCCANCGGCTTTCGGCNCGCATGCGTGCCTGGATCGAGCTGTACGGCACGATCATTCTNCTGGTGCCGTTCGTGATCATGATTCTCTGGTTCAGCATGCCNTTCGTCACCCAGAGCTTCGCNGTGGGNGAGGTNTCCCAGTCACCGGGAGGGCTGCCCTTTCGCTGGCTGATCAAGGCCATGCTGCCCGTCGGCATGGCACTGCTCCTGCTCGGCATCGTCTCGCGCACGCTGCGGGTCTGGGCCTTCCTGGGCGAGGGGGAACAAGCCAACGCGGCGACTGAAGGAGAGCGCGCATGACCGGCGCAGAAGTGCTCGCGGTCCTGATGTTCGTGGGCTTCATCGGGCTGATCTTCACGGGGTTCCCGATTGCCTGGGTGCTGGGCGGTCTCGCGATCGTCTTCACCGCGCTCGCGATCATCTTCGAAGTGGACTTCCAGATCCCTTCCGGCGTCGACTGGTACTACACCTCAGTGACAGTCGATCGAATCTGGAACACGATGGAAAACTGGGTGATGGTTGCGCTGCCCATGTTCATCTTCATGGGCATCCTGCTCGACCGGTCCGGGATCGCCCGCGACCTGCTGACGAGTTTCTCGCGGCTGCTTGGCCCGGTGCGCGGCGGCCTCGCCATCACCGTGATATTGATCGGCGTTCTGCTCGCGGCCACCACCGGCATCATTGGCGCGTCTGTCGTGCTCCTGGCACTGCTCGGTCTGCCTGTCATGCTTGACGCCAAGTACAACCCGCGCCTCGCTGCCGGAACCGTCTGCGCGGTGGGAACGCTCGGCATTCTCATCCCGCCGTCGATCATGCTGGTGGTGATGGCCGACCGCATGGCGATGAGTGTGGGTGATCTCTTCCTTGGGGCGCTCTTCCCGGGAATGATGCTGGGCGCGCTGTACATCGCCTATCTCATTGGTGTGGGGCTCCTGCGCCCCAGCGAGGCTCCCGCAACTCCGGGCGAGCCGATCACCTTTGACGTGATCTGGGACCTGATCAAAGCCATCGTCCCGGCCGCGTTTCTGATCCTCGCGGTGCTGGGAAGCATCTTCTTCGGATACGCGACGCCCACGGAAGCCGCGGGCGTCGGCGCATTTGGAGCGTTGCTGCTGGCGCTGCTCAAGAAAGCGCTGACAATCGAGATTCTCAAAGACGTGCTGGAAGAGACCGCACGAACCACGGCCTTCATTTTCGGCGCCCTGATCGGCGCTGTGGCCTACACGCTCGTGTTGCGCGGGCTCGGCGGGGATGAACTCATCTCACGCATCCTGCTCGGGCTGCCCTTCGAAGGCACCGGCATCATCATCTGCATCCTGCTGGCGACCTTCCTGCTCGGGTTCTTCCTCGACTGGCTCGAACTCACCCTGATCGTGTTGCCGCTGGTCTCACCGGTCGTCGTCGATCTCGGTTTCAACCCAGTGTGGTTCACCGTGCTCTTTGCGGTATGTCTGCAGACGAGCTTCCTGACGCCGCCGGTTGGCTTCGCGATCTTCTACCTGAAGGGTGTCGCCCCGGTCGGGATCAGTCTGCAGATGATCTACCGCGGCGTGTTTCCCTTCATCGTGATCCAGTTAATTGGTCTCGAGATCATCTTCAACTGGGAGGCAATCGTGACCTGGCTGCCCGCACAGGCCTATACCGCCGGCTAGTTGTGGACACCGGTGAGATTCGGCCGGCCGTTGGCGACACCATGACGGTCGAGCCATCGCACGAAGCGGGAGGAGCGCTGCGAAAGCGCGAAATCGAACAGGCACAGCTGAGTCAGATCGTGGCGGAAATGCCGCGATGGCAACGGGCGATGGCGCTGGGCGGCGAGAAGGAGGTGGCGGTCTACCTCGATCTCAAATCACCCCACGCATACCTGGCTGTCCGCCCCACCCTCGAACTTGCTGTCGACTTCCGGGTACGACTCAACTTCCTGCCTTACACGCTCAGCTACACCACGCTCGGGGTCAGTAAGTCGGTCGACGCCGACATGCAGCGCAAGCCGGTCGATGCGGCGGCGGACCGCAAAGCGCGGATGTACTACACCACCGCGCGTCAGTACGCGGCCCTGCAGGGGCTCCCGTTTCGCGCGCCCTACCGATTGCTTGACTCCGAACTGGCCAATCGGTGCTTTCTGTTTGCCAGGACCCAGCACCTCGAGGTGCCGTTCGTGATGCAGGTCTTTCTCGAAGGCTGGGGCAGCGGCTGGCGGGAGTACGAACTCGAGTCGCTTGCCCGGTTGCGGGCAACCCTGTCGACGATCGGCGCAAACGTCTCAGGCCTCAAGTCGTTCGTCGGGCCCGGCGGAGCAGCCGGCGAGCAGCTCCGCCTTTACGCCACCGAGGCTGAAGCGAGTGGCTGCGTGGGCGTCCCCCACTACGTGCTCCACGACAGCGCGCAGGGCCGTGAACTGGGGTTGTTCGGGCGTGAACATCTGGCGCTGATTCGCACCAAGCTTGCGGACGACGGGCTGGCGCGGCGTCCCGACACGACACCCGGGTTCTCGCACGCGTGGACGGGACCCGGCACTGAAGCGTAAACGCACCGCCTTCAGGGCTAGCCGATCCGGGGCATCCCCTCGGCGTTGACGTCGTAGCCGAACTCGACCTTGTCGAGCATTGCGAGGGGGTCACGCAGATCGACCATCCCGGGTCCCACGTGATGGAGTCCGTGTTGATACCCGATCAGGCGCCGCAGCGCCTCGGGCATCTTCGCCAGTTCGCCGCGTGGGACACCAATGAACTGGTTTTCCTGTTGCCGCAGGTACGAGAGGTTGAAGTTGATGTTCACCGCGAGTCGACTTTGGTTGGCTGACCTGTTCTCACCTCCGCCGTGCCAGAGGGCGCCGGTCCAGAGGAGCATCGACCCGGCCTCCATCTCGACCTGCACCGGGGTCACCTTTGGCGGCTGCACGACGGGTCGGCTGTGCCATTTGTGTGAACCCGGCACAAGCATCGTCGCGCCGTTCTCCGCGGTGAACGGATCGACCGCGATGACCGCGTTGGCGACGAAGGGAGGATGGGGCCGCGGCATCGGCCAGAGTCCGTCGTCCTGGTGCAGCGCCT
>PBVL01000101.1 GCA_002728675.1 Gammaproteobacteria bacterium | reverse complement strand
CGGAATCAGCCAATGCGACAGACCGACCGTCTCATGACCGCGCTGAAGCAGGTCCTGCGGCAGCGCGGCATCACCTACGACGACATCGCCTGCCATCTCGACCTGTCGACGAGCAGCGTCAAACGTCTCTTCTCCGCCGGTGGGCTGACCATGGAACGACTGGAATCGGTCTGTGAGCTCGCGGATGTGGACTTCCTGGAACTCGCGCGCGAAGCCGAGACCGACCGCCTCCGCCTGCGCAGCCTCACCGAAGAGCAGGAACGCGAAATTGTCGGCGACCCCAAACTGCTCCTCGTCTCTATCTGCGTGCACAACCGGTGGGGGTTCGAGGAAATACTCGAGCACTACGACCTGACCGAGCACGAACTGATTCGCGCGCTCGCCCGACTCGACTCACTCGGGATCCTGGACCTGCTGCCCGGCAACCGGATTCGCCTTCGCGTCGCGCGATCCTTCACCTGGCTGCCCAACGGTCCGATCCACCGGTTCTTCGTCAGGAACGTGCAGCGCGAATTCCTTGCGGGTCGTTTCGATGCGCCCGGCGAGGCGCACCGCTTCACCTGGGGCCTGCTGTCCAGGGCATCGAACGAAAAGGTGAATCACAAGCTCAACGAACTGCTCGACCTGTTCGATGAGTGCACCCGGGAGGATGAAGTCACCCCGGGGCGCACAAGCAGCGGCACCTGTCTGCTCGTCGCGTTGCGTGAGTGGGAACCGCGCGGTTTCAGGGAACTGCGACGCGATGGCGNGGGCTGATCGACCGCCGCACCATCGACATCGACCTCGATAACGACGATCGATCACCAAACGACGGTAGCAGACGCATGATCAGGCTCATCGCACTCCTCTGTCTGGGCGCTGCCTTACCTGCCGGGGCCAACCTGCTGGTCGCGNACGGCGACTGGTNATCCCGGGCGTTCAGCGGCGAGACGGAGTACACNTGGCGAACGGATGCCGGGGGCGAATACGTCTGCGGCAACGCGGCAGGAACCGCCTCCATGCGCATCCGGGAAGTGCGGGTGGACCTCGACGCAACGCCCGTGCTGCGCTGGCGCTGGCGTACGTCAAGCGTACTTCCGGGACTCCCGCAGCGCACCCGAGCGGGGGACGATTTCCCCGTCCGCNTCTACGTCGCAAGCCGGACCGGGCTGCNGGTTCGGACCCTGGNGTTCGTCTGGGCCCACGCCGCAGCGACCGCACCGTGGCCAAATCCGTTCGACGCCAACACCGTTGTGATCCCTCTGCGCCACGGCGACGCGCCGGGCTGGCACACCGAGTCGGTCGACGTGCGGCGCTCGTTGCGGACGCATTTTGGCATCGACGCGCCCGGTCAGNTTGGCNTCGGTTTCATGACGGANGGCGACAACAGCGGACGCACCCTGTCTGGCTGTTACCGCGACCTCGAGTTCCTGCCGGCAGACGCTCTCTGAGCGTCAGGCCGCCCTCGGACCCCGTTCGAGNAGGCGCTGGGTTTCGNCCGCGAGCCGCGTGAGTTCCTCGAAGTCGCCCGTCCAGACGTTCCAGCCGAAGTGACTCGCTGCAACCTGGAGTTCGTAACAGTGATGGCGCTCGGCGGCGTTGNTCAGCGCGTCACGATCGAGATCTTCGGCGGCGCAGGTCCGCTCCCACAGGTTCGCTGCAGCAATGCCGGGGTGCCACGCGCTCCAGAACGTGCACCACGCCACGTCATAGAGGAAATCCCCACGCATCGAGCACTTCCAGGAGAAGACGCCCGTCACGGTCGCCCATGCTGAATCCACGAGCACGTTCTGGTGCAGCAGGTCACTGTGNACCAGATCCTGACGCTCTGGACAGAAGGGAAGCAATTCATCCATCCGCGCCCGGGCCGCTTCGAACACCGCGCACTCCCGCGGGTGACGCCGCAGCGTCTCGCTCCAGCCGGATGACATGCGTTCAGGACTGTCGGTCACGGCGCTCACGAGCGCCTCTCGCCAGGTGACCTTCTCGTTCGCGTACCAGTACGCGCCGCGATCCTCCGGCGCGGGTACCGCGCGCAGACTCCGCAGCAGCCCCGCAAGCGCATTGCCAACCGCGTCGCCCGCCGATGCCGGCGCCAGTTCGACAAACTGTCCGTAGTGCCTGCGCGACAGCGCAAACTGGTGGCCCAGCGCTTCGCCCCGCTCGACAACCTCGGGCACCGGCNAGTCAGGACCGGCAAAGGCCATCGCGNCCGCATCGATGTCGAACGACTCGGCAACGTCGGAGAGTCGGAGGATCAGATCGTCGGTCCCCGCCCGGAACGCGTACGCAGAAGACCAGAACCCGCCTTCGAGCGCGCTCAGTCCTTCGATCGCTCCCAGCCGGGACTCCAGCCATTGCGCAATGGCCCGGGTATCGGGTGTTGGTTTGTCGTAGGCCATTGCATGCGCGGATTCGCTACGCGACTGTCACCTCTGCCGAGCGTCCGAGNGTNTCCCAGGGTTGCANGGGCAGGTTCGCAAGGAGCGCGTCGACTTCCGCGGCCAGCGCCGGATCGCCACCAGGCAGGTGCGCGAGTCGCCGCAGGCAGTCGAGGGCGAACCCGACATTGAAGATGTTCCGGTCACTCNGCGCAATGTCACCGAAACTCGCGATCGCCCGGGGCAGGGTATCGCCGAGGGCGTCAACGCCGTGGGAGCACAGCATGACGAGCGACCACAGCGCGTTCTCACGCACCGCGGAACGGACCGGGTCGAAGCGATCTTTGCCGTAGTCGATGCCAATGCCCTCACAGACGTCACACGCGTCCGTCGGCCGCACGAACTTGATGCTCCGCCGCTGCGCGCGGTCCATGCCGAGCCGGTTCTCTTCAACGTCCAGACTGTCGAGCAGGTCTGCGGTGATCGCCGGGACAAGCTGGCNCACATCGGCGGCCACCGCACGCCGGCCAAGACATCCAAGCGCGGACGCCGCGACCGAACGCACATAGACCGAACTGTCGTCCCGCAGCCGTGCACCCAGAGCGGCCCTGACCTCGTCGGTCAGGCGGCCCGTTTCGCCCAATCCGAAGGCACCGGCTTTGCGCACCCACCGCAGCCGGTCCTCAGCCGCCGCGAGGAATACGTCGGTCGCCGCTTCCCCAACTGTGACGAGACCGTACGTTGCAGCGCGTCGGACGTTCTCGCGCTCGTGCCAAAGGGCCTCGCGCAATACGGGCAACGCCAGATCAGCACCGAGCGCACCCAGCCTGTAGGCCGCCCCGACGCGCAGGGGCTCACCGCTGTCTTCAGTCGCCAGCAACTGTGAGCCGAGTTCCGCGACCTGCCTGGAGTCCGGCTCCGGTGCAATGCGTGAGCCCCGCAGCCATCGGTCCTGGTAGCGCCAGACTGCGCGGAGATCCTCGGTCGCCTCATCCCGGTCGACGCCCGTAAGTTCGTCGGCTCCCCGCCATTCGGGCATGGCAACGGCTGTCGCGCGCGCAGGCTCATGTGTCCTGAACAGCCAGAACCGCCACATGAACCGCGGGTTGTGTTTCCAGGTCTCCCAGTCGTCCCGGCGATGATTACCGCGGTGCAGCAGGTTGTGCGAATACAGGACGACGCTGCCCGCTTTGAGCGGCGCGGGTTCAAAAGGCCGGTTGACGGGCCATTCGAGGTCGAGCACCGCGTTGCGCATGCGTTCGTCGTGCGGCGTGCGGCGCGCCACGATATCTTCCATCGCGTACCCGGACTTCGGGCCGCTGATCGGTTTCCCCTCCATCCCGCTGATGTGATACGCAAAGTCGAGATGGTCCGCACCCGCAAAGCTGTCGTGGTTTTCCTCGTGATTGAAGGTGCAGTACTGCGAATACGGCACTGTCGCGGTCGGCCCCATGTCGGGCAACACATGCTGCGGGTAGTAGAGCATCTCCACCTGGACCGCATGATGGTGCCGCTGTTTGCGGCCGTTGAACGGTCCGTTGTCGTCCTTGTGCCAGTGCTGGTCGACAGCCCCCGACAGGAACGGCGTGTTGTGTGTAAAGGGGACGATGGCCCAGTGCTCCCCGACGAGCGTATTGCAGGCAGCGACCAGCCCCGGTGCCGCGAGCAAGTCCATGATTTCGGGAACGTTCGCCGGGCCGACCCGCTCCCCCGCGCGGAAGGCAGCGCGTTCCTTGTCGAAAATGGTCTGATGCAGCCCCGCCGGAACGCCCAGGTCGTCGGGCGACAACACGACGAGCCCACGACTCGCGTAATCCTCGATCAGCTTTTCTGGCTGCGTGTAGGTAATGTCAGGGGCGGTTCCAGGGGATGTGTCCGGGGCGGTGTTCATGCTGGGTCGTGGTTCGGTGCCGGAACCCGATCATATAGCGTGCCGCGCCGTGAGGCGCGTCAGGCCTGCCTGAAGACGCTCAGGCAGAGCAGACCGGGCACGCTCAAGAACCGGCCGGCCGCGCCGACAACCTGATTGCAAGGAACGGACGCCCATGCTGATCACGAACCCCACGGCGCACTCGCAGTCGCTGCCCCGCGCGCCCACCCCGGCGCCCACGCGCGGCCCGGAGCAGGTGACGCGGGCTGCGCCCGTGCCACCGGTATTGCCCGTCCTGCTGGCGGTGGTGACAGGCCGGGGAACGGAAGCCGGCACCTGGCGACTGGAACCCCTGAACCTTGCCCGATCGCCCGCGCCTGCGGCGGAAGCCCTGCTCGGCCGCGCCGTTCCGCAGGATGCGCACAGCCGCACGCAAACCCCGGTCGATCCCCTGCAGCAACGAGCCGTCCCCGGCGTGCCTCCCGGACGATCGGACCCACGTGGCTCCGAACCTGCCGCGCGGTGGCTGACGCCGGGCGCCGAGCCACGCGCCCCCGCCGCGAACGGCCCCCGGATTCGGGACCCGAGCCCCATCGTGCTGCGGTCAGGCCCGCCGCTCGCGCCCGGCATGCTCGTGCCGCTCGAGGCGCATACGGACGGCTGGCGGGTCGCGGATCGCTCCCTGACCCCGAATTCACTGATGACCATGCTGCGGCTCATGCTTGGTACGCCTTCGGCAACCTGGGGAGCGCTCGCAAGCCATCTATCTCCGGCGCAGATGGCCCCCGTGCCGCCACTCGCCGCCATGGCTCCGGGCGTGCTCCGACAGCTCCCGACCGACACCGGCGCCGCGCTGAAACTGCTCGCGAGTCTGATCCGGCTCAGTCCAAACAGCGCGCTCAGCAGGCCCACGAGCCTCGAAGTGCGGGCCGAGAAACTCATTGCGGACAGAATCCTCGCCCTGCACCTGCTCTCGGCGCTCATCATCCGGGGCTCCGCCGATGGCGAGAGCTGGCTGATGGAAACGCCCGTCCGCGTGGACGATCGGCTCGAACTGCTGCAACTGCAGGTCTCGCACACACATAAGGAGCGTGTCGAAGAGGACGAGTGGGGCCCCGACGTGACCGCCCCCCCATCGAAGAAGCGGACGAGTGGCAGATGCGTCTGCTCTTCAACCTCGACCCGCTCGGTTCCTTCGGCGCATGGCTCCGATGGAACGAGCAGGACGGCCTAAGCGTGGACTGCTGGATCGAGTCGCGCCGCTGTTTCCATATTGCGAGCAAACTCGAAGACCAACTGCACGAAACCCCCGACCGCATCGGGATCAAGCGCCTGGCGCTGCACAGCGGCGCCATGCCCCAGCCGTCGCTCGCCGTTCCAGGCGGCTCCAACGTCAAGGTGACCGTATGAAGCGCCCCCGAACCTTACAACTGAGCGGCCGGGCGACCGGTGATGAGTCCGCGGTCGCGCTCACTTACGATGGCGTCAACGCACCCCGCATCAGCGCGGTGGGTGAAGGTGACCTTGCGCGGCAGGTCGTCGAACTTGCATTACGGTCGGGCGTACCGACATTCAACGAGCCCGGGCTCGCCAACGTGTTGTCGCAACTCGACATCGGCACGGAGATCCCCGAGCCGCTGTATCTCGCGGTCGCCGAGCTGATCGCATTCGCCTGGAAAGTCCGGGAAGCGGCCGCGGTCGAGATCGTCCCCCCGCCGGCCCTGCCCGCTCCCGAAACCGCCCCCCCGCAGGACGACGGTGCCGGCCCCCCCGGCACTGACCGCGGCCGACCCGTGAGAGCAGACAATCGGGACCCTTGGCGCGCGACACGGCTCCGCTCTAAACTGCGCGACCTGTATTCCGGCGGAGTGCCGTGTTGATCAAGTGCCTGACGATCCAGATCCTTCTGGAGCTCGCGCCTCAATTCGATCGTCAGACGATCCTCGACACCCTGCATGCGATCGGGAGATTCCCGGAGATCGACGAGGATGAAGACGGCAAGTGGATCGCCTTCAACCTCTTCACAGAAGACCTCCACGCCCTCTGGACGGAGCTCGGACCCGTGTTCGAACAGCCCGCGATGTCCCCCCTCATGCATGCAGCCGGAATCGTCGTGTGCGAGGGTGACGGCGGTTGGGCTGATGATCGCGTGCTCTTCCACCACGACAGCACAGTGGCGCTCAACGAACTGCCCTGACCCACCAGCGGCTGTACGTCACCCCGCAGATCGCGTTTGCCACGTCGTCCGCGACCAGCAGATTCCCGTCAGCGGTCGGTAACGATGTCCGCAGGAAGCCCCCAGGCTTCATCGTCCGCCCCGAGCCAGCCATCGGCAAACCTTTCGCCGCACATCAAACATCCCCCGATGAGGACGTTGTCGCCCGTTCCGACAACTCCGCGCGTTGTGATATTCGCGAGGGGGGCGTCGCCCAAAGCAGGACACCCGCTGAACAACAGTGCGAGCCGTCCGGTTCCCCGAATCACCGTCTGTGCAGCGTGCCAGGCATTCGTCAGCCGCCGAGCGCCAGCGCTTCGAGCCCGTCGGCCACCTTCCGCGCCTTCTCCTCGTCGTACCACCAGGCATCGATGAAGGGCACTCGGTTCAGTTCGTCACTCCACACCTCGCCGAACTTGTCCCAGTAGACAAGCCGGTAACCGGGCGTTGTCCCGAGCGGAATGAAGTAGAAGTTCCACATGATGACCCGGTCGAGCGCGCGCGTGGCCGCGTACATGTCTTCCGCCGTCTGCGCGGTGATCACCGATTCGATCAGCGAATCGACGACGGGAGACCGCAGGCGCATCCAGTTCTGTCCGTAGTCCTTGCCCGCAGCCTGACTGCCCAGCCAGTTGCGCAACTGCAGACCAGGTCGTACCGAAGGCACGAGTCGCACGGTGTTGCCGTCGAACTTGCCCTGCCGCGAGCGGTACAGCCAGCGCGACACCTCCGGGTGCCGGGACGTCGATTCGATCCCGACGCGGGACAGGTTTTCACGTAGCGAGATCGACTGTCGCGTGGAGTAGTAGGACACGCCGATGAAGTCGAGGGAGAGCGGTGTGCCGGTCTTCACGTGCCGCATGACCCCGTCCTGAACTTCCCAACCTGCCTCCCTGAAGAGTGCGAGCGCACGCGCGACGTTCTCCCGCTGCACGCCCTCTCCCGAAGAGGGCGGCTGCGCAAACACCTCCTCGAACACCCGCGCCGGCACCTGGTCGCGGAACGGTTCGAGGAGTTCGAGTTCCTTCGCGCTTGGCAGACCCTGCATCGCCATGGGCGAGTTCTGAAAGAAACTGACCCCTGTGTCGTAGAACCCGTAGAAGAGGACCCGGTTGGTCCACTTGAAATCAAAGAGCAGCCAGAGCGCTTCCCGCACGCGGATGTCGTCGAGTGGCTTCTTGTCCAGGTTCCAGAAGATCGGCCACCACAACCCCTCCGGGCGATTCAGCGGGCGCAACTCTTTCTTGAACAGCCCCGCCCGTACCGCGGGGAAGTCGTACCCCGTCGCCCAGTTTTTGGAAACGCCTTCTTCGCGGACGTCGAACACGTCACTCTTATGAGCTTCGCCCATGACGTTTTCGTCTTTGAAGTAGTCGAACTTCACCCGGTCGAAGTTGTAGCGCCCTTTGTTGATGAAGATGTCCCGCCCCCAATAGTCATCCACGCGCTCGTATACGAGGACGCGCCCGGTCTCGGAGTACTGCAGTTTGTAAGGCCCACTCGTGAGCGGAGGCTCGACGGTGGTCTTCGTGATATCGCGATGTTCCCAGTAGTGTTTGGGCAGTATCCCGAACCCGCCCACGGTAAAAGGGAAGGTCGGATTCAGCTCGATACCGGTCTTCATGACGAAGCAGACTTCGCGCTCGTTGATTGCGAACACGTGGTCCAGGTCACGCAGCGCGGTACGCAGCGCAACCGAGCCGTCGCTCAGGAAGGTCTCGTAGGTGAAAACCACATCTTCGGTGGTGATCGGCTTCCCGTCGTGGAAGCGCGCTTCCGGGCGCAGGCGAAATGCGACCCAGGCAAGCTCCGGGCCGATCACGACCCCGTCCGCGAGACGGCCGTAGTGAGACATCGGCTCATCAACGGACGGCTCGATCAATCGGTCGTAGACAAGGCCCCCGCCAATATCGAACCCGGCAGCAATGCGACCCTTTTCAATGACGCCGTTGAAGTTGTCGAACGTCCCCATCTGGGGCACCCGCATCTCCCCGCCCTTTGGCGCATCGGGATTGGTATAGGCAGGGTGCACAGCGTCCGCCGCGTACTTCAGCGGCAGCAGGTGGGCGATACCGTGGCGGTAGTCGGGGGCCTCACAGGGGGCGGCAACCGCAACAGCAGACGCAAGCGAAGCAAGGACCGCAAAGGCGCATCGAAGGCAGTAGATGCTCATGGTGGGCGGACTCTTTTTCCCTAGCCTAACCCAAAAGGCGGCTCTCGCTGCCATCCCGGGAAACGCTTGTCAGAAGCCGGACCGCAGGACCGGCAGCACGATTCGTGACGCGTGTTCCCGACTCCGCCAGACACGCTGCGTCGCCTTGACGAACGCGCGCTCGTCACACGTATAGATGTCGCAGAACGTCTGGGGATTCCGGTCCCCAATGGGGAACCAGGAGCTTTGCACGTGCAGCATCACGCGGTGCCCGCGCCGGAACGTGTGAAAGACGTCCGGCAACTCGAACTGAACGAACGTGGGTTCGCCTGGCTCGAAGGGCAAGGGATTGTCGAAGCCCTCGCGGAACTTCCCGCGGAATGGCTCACCACGCACCAACTGCTGGTAGCCACCCATGCGGAGTCCGGCCGGGTTGGGGTCGGGGTTCGGGAAATCACCGTGGTAGACGTCGATCAGTTTGACCACCCAGTCCGAGTCTGTACCCGTGGTCGATACCCAAAGCTGCGCCGTCAACGGCCCGGCGAGGGTGAGGTCCTCTTCGAGGGGCGGCGTCGAGTAAACGAGGACGTCGGGGCGCGTTGCGGCAAAACGCTGATCGTCGACCATGTACTCCCGCGTCATGCCCATCGCAATGTGCGGAACGTGGGGCACGGGCTTGGCCGGGTCGCTCACGTATTCATCGAACGCCTCGACCGCCGACGGTTCCCCTTTGCTGAGCGCCCCCCCTTCACCCAGGTAGAACGGCGTCGCCACCGCCTCGACGGGCGGCCAGGACTCGAACCGCCGCCACACGTTGGTCCCTGTCTCGAAGCAGGTTGCCCGCGCAAGCGCTGGCGCCGGCCCGTCCTTCAGGTGGTGGTTCAGCCACGGCAGTTCGACCTGCGCGCGGTACCACTCGGAGGTCTTCTGGTGAAAGCGGACCGGTCCGAGCCCGTCACCGTCACCCCGATGCCAGCCGCCGTGCGACCAGGGCCCCATCACGAGGTGGTGATCGGTCCCGGCGCTCTGTGCGCCGAGGGTGCGATGCACCGCGAGCGGACCGTAGAGGTCTTCGGCATCGAACCAGCCGCCGACGGTCAGGACGGCCGGCTTGACGTCCTCGAGGTGCGGCAGGGGAGTCCGCGCCTTCCAATATTCATCGTAATGTCCGTGCGCTTCGAGATCTTCCCAGTAGCCAACGTTCGATCCGAGTACCTCACGAATGTTGCGGAGCGGCCCGAGGTTCAGGAAGTACTCGTAGCCGTCCGGCGTCTCGTAGTCGAACGGGCGCGGAAACTGCCGGGTCGGCTTCTTGAGCTTCTGTCCAATCATCGCCAGAAAGCCGAACCCGGAGGCGAGGTAGAACACCCCGTTATGGTGGAAATCGTCACCGATGAACCAGTCGATCATGGGCGCCTGGGGCGAGACGCAGCGCAGTGCGGGATGCGAGTCGACCATCCCGTGCACGGCGTAGAAGCCGTCGTAGGACACCCCCGTCAGACCAACGTTGCCGTTGTTCTGGGGCACGTTGGCGATCAGCCACTCGATCGTGTCGAACGTGTCGCTCGACTCGTCGAACTCCGCACCGGTCTTGCCCTGCTGGTGCGGGCGGACCTGCACGAACTCACCTTCGGACCCGTTCCGGCCGCGCGCGTCCTGGAAGACGAAGATGAACCCTTCGCGCGCGTAGTGACCCATGATGCGAGACGGCTCCCGCGACTGGTTATCCACCCCATAGGGGCGGAGCCCGTAAGGCGTCCGGTTGAGCAGGATCGGATACGTCTCCTGATCATTCTTGGGCACGTAGATGTGGGTCATGAGCCGGACGCCGTCCCGCATCGGGACACCGAACTCATACTTCGTGTAGTTCGCGCGGACGTAATCCGCTGCGGACTGCCCTTCCCCCGCTGCCGCCGTGGTGTGACTCATCGCTACCCTCTGTGACCCAATGCGATTCAGTCGGCCGCCGCGATCGACCTCCCGCTGGCGCGTTCATCGATCAGCATGTCGGCGAACTCGAACACGATCCTGCCCATCTTGCGCGGTTCGGAGTTGGTCAGGAACACGAGCCCCGCGTCGAGGTTGCGATTGAAGACCATCTCCGACCGCATCCCGCGCACGTAACCACCGTGGTGCACGAAGTCCTCGACGCCGCCATAGTCGAACACCCGCCAACCCAGCCCATAGTGCACTTCGACCAGACGCCGGTTGCGAGGGTAATGCGACTGCTGGCGCGAAGTCCGCTGTATGCCGGCCTGGACTTCGGCAAGCAGCGACGGGGACAGCACATCAGGCGCGTCACCGAGCTGTGCCTGCAGCCAGCGCCGCATGTCGCTGATGCTCGCGTTCACACCGGCCGCCGGCGGCACGCGATAGTACTCAAGCGTGATGCGCGTCGGCGCCCAACTCTCGCCTGTCCAGACGTGCGGCCTCGCATGATTGGCGTCATCAACGTACTTGCGATAGCCGATGGACGCGCGCGTCATCCCGAGCGGCCCGAAGATCCGGTCCTCGACGTACTGAGGGTAAGGCATCCCCGTCGCCTTCTCGACCACCTCGCCGACCAGCGAGAACACGACGTTCTGGTAGCTGTAGCACTCCCCTGGCGCGCAGATGAAATCCACGTTGTGCAGCTTGCCCACGATGCGCTCGAACGACTGGTTGTCTTCGATGAGGTTGGTATAGGCGTGCGGCATCAGCCCGGTACTCTGCGAGAGCACGTGCTGCAGATTGATCTGCTCGCCCCAGTCGGTCTTCTTGAAGCGCAGCCCCTCGAGCTCCCGGGCGATCGGGGTTTTCCAGTCGATCTCAGCCTCGCGGACGAGCATCGCGCCGGCTGTGCCCGCAAAGGTCTTCGAGATGGAGGCGACACGGAACAGCGTTCGGTCATTGATCGCCTGATCGCGGGCTTCGGCGCTGCGCGCGCCCCACGTCCGAACGCGAACCACCTTGCCGTCCAGAACGAGCACCGCGGCCGCACCCGGGGCTTCCCGCGCGATCGGTTCGAGGATGGTCCGCTCGATCTTGCCCGCCAGTTGTTCGGTATCCGCGCGCGCGCCCGCCACCATCAGCAGGAGGCAAACGAAGGGGCCGAGGAATCCCGGACTGAGACGGCAGAACGATGTCATGCGCGCACCATACACAAAGCACTTTCAGGCCGCATGCTATCGTTGCCGACGTTTTTTGCCGAGCTGGAGCGACCGTTTTGGGCAGCGAAACCACGCACATCGCGGGCGCCGACGCCCCGTTCGACATTGTCTGGGACGACACTGGCGTCGCCCACGTGTATGCCACAACTGTAGCGGACGCCTATCGCGGCATGGGCTACGCTGCGGCGTCCGAGCGACTCTGGCAGATTCACCTGTCGTGCGCCTACGCAAACTCCGAGGCCGCCGCGCTGCTCGGGGAGCGGTTTGTCCCCCAGGACGCCATCCAGTCCGCCTGCAACGTCGACGGCAAACGGACGGGGCTCGTGCCGAGCGACGGCGACTGGATTGCCGACGCGTATCTCGAAGGGATGAACTCCTACGTGCGCGCACTCGACGCGCCACCACCGGAATTCGTCCATGCGGGCACCGAGCCGCGTGAGTTCACCCGCGCCGATGTAGCCGCGCGCTATCGCTTCACCTCCTGGTTCCAGCACAAGAGCTGGACCGAAAAGATGATGCTCGGCCGCCTGATGGCAACTCACAGCGTGCGCCAGTTCCGCGGCCAGGTGCTGCATTTCTCGCGCGAAGACGCCGCGCAGATTTCCCTGCACGGCGAAGCGTTGCGGAACATCGACCCCGCGCCACTGTCGCTGGCTTATCCGATCAACGTGCCACCCGCACTCTCGGGCTCCAACAACTGGGCAATCCGCGGCGAGTTGTCGGCGTCCGGCAAACCCATGCTCGCAACCGACCCGCACCAGCCCCACACGATCCCCAACACGTTCTTCTACGTGCATCTGCACGCCGGGGACTGGGACGCGTTTGGCGCGGCGTTTCCGGGCGTCCCCTACTTCATGATGGGCTACACGCGGGACATAGCCTGGGGCCTGACCACGGGGTTCGTCGACAGCTACGACGTCTACATGGAACACATCCACAGCAACCGGGCGCGTACCGCCGACGGCTGGGAAGACCTCACCACCCGTTCCCTCAGGATCGCAACGAAAGGCGGCGGCGAGACCACCGTCGACGTCGACTTCACCCGTCACGGCCCGTTGCTCGAATCGCTGATGAACGGTCTCGGCCGGGGCCGCAGCCGCGGCAGCCAGCAGACGGCGCTGCGCTGGGCGCTCGCGGACGTGCCGACCTCGGCCGGTGCGCTCGCGCGCCTGCCTCTCGCGAAGACGACCGAAGAGTTTGGCAACTTCCTCTTCGAGGATGACGTCTGCCCGCTCGTCAACAACATCATCGCCGTCGATTCGAGCAACAACCTCGAACGCTTCATGGCGACCACGCTGCCGGCGCGATCCGGCGTCACGGGCAGCGTACCGCTGACAGGATGGAACGCAGCACACGACTTCCCGCTCAGCCGCGCTGCGGACCTCAAGGTCGAAAAGAACCCTGCACGCGGCTACACGCACACGGCGAACAACGACACGATGGGCGAAACGGGCCCCTACACCATCCACAACTTCCCCACGAGCAGCGCCCGCGCGGACCGCATTGCCGAAGTGCTCGACGCCGGCAGCACCGGCGGCTTCACGAGCGACGACTTCGCCGCGATGCAACTGGACCTCACGGACCTGCGCGCGCGTCATACGGTCCCACACGTCCTCAGCCTGCTCGAAGGCAGTGAGGACGCGGATGTCGCGCTGGCCCGTGAACTGCTAGCGGCCTGGGACTACCGCGCCGACGCGGCCGCCGCCGCGCCGTGTCTCTACTACCCGTTCCTCGATCGCTTCCCGACACTGAAGTTCGTGCGCCGCGTCCTGGAAGACGAGGTGCTGACACTGTTGCCGGGCGGCGCGCCCGGACTGAACCTCTCGGACATCGCCCACTACACGGACCCCAATGGCGCGTGGGCGAACCACCGCGAGGTCCTCGTTGACGTTGTCCGCGCCACAATGGCGGAGGTTGTCCAGCGCGTTCGATCCTCGCTCGGTGCGCCGTCAGAGTGGCAGTGGGGCGCGCTGCACCAGGTGAACTTCTGGCACACGCTCAGGAAGCACGACACGTGGTCCCATATGCAGGCCGGCCCGGACCCCCAGGGTGGCGGGCCGACGACCCTCGGCATGGCCATGCACATGGGCCCCGGCCCCGGCCGCTAAGAAGACGCGCCCGGGGAAATCCCCTGTCGCGTGTACCACGGGCCCGCCTACCGACTGATCGTCGATCTTGCTGACCCCGAACACGCCAGATTTGTGATTGCAGGCGGCAACGGTGGGCGACCGGACAGCCCGTTCATTGCGAACCAGTATCCGCAGTGGCGGGATGGGGAGTACACGACGCTGTCACTCGTTCGAGCAGAACTGGATGTGGAACGCACCGTGTCCATCGCTCCTGGCTGAACCATGGTGACGCGGGTCTGCCNCGACGAACTTGGTATCCTCNNACGAATTTCCAACCATTGGAGGCTCGCATGGCAGGCCCACTCGACGGCATCCGCATTCTCGATCTCTGCACGATTTACTCGGGGCCGATCTGCGCATCGATTCTCGGCGATCAGGGCGCGGACGTCGTCAAGGTCGAGTCACCAGCGGGTGACTTCATGCGCACGCCCGCCGGCGTATCGCGCAACGGCGTTGGCGCGGCGTTTGCCATGATGAACCGGAACAAGCGCTCGGTTGTGCTCGACCTCAAGACGGCGGACGGCAAGGCGGTGTTCGAGAAACTAGTCGAGACTGCTGACGTTGTGATGGAGAATTACCGCCCCGGCGTCATGGAGCGCTTGGGCATCCACTACGAGGCGCTGAAAGCCATCAACCCGCGGATTGTTTTTGCCTCGATCAACGGCGTGGGGCATTCCGGGCCGTACGCGGGCAGGCGCGTGTACGACGCGATCGTACAGTCGATCTCCGGGATTGGTTCGCTGCAGGCCGACCCGAAGGTCGGGCGCCCCGAACTGATCAACTCGCTCATCTGCGACAAGCTCACCTCGATGACCGCCGCGCAGTCGATCTCGAGCGCGCTCGTCGCCCGCGAACGGACGGGAGTTGGCCAACGCGTCGACATCTCCATGCTCGAATCCGCGCTCTTCTTCCTCTGGTCGGACAACATGCTGCCGTGGTCGCTCGTCGGCGACGAAGCGCCGTACGACTGGGCCCCAAGCCATGCAGGGATGATCCGGCAGACCAAAGACGGCTTCGTCTGCGTCATGCCGGTTCAGCAGGACGAGTGGCGCGGCATCTTCGCGGCACTCGATCTGCCGGTACTGACAGAGGACCCGGCCTACCACACCGAAACCGGCATCGACATGGTGAAATTCAACGAGACCGTGGACGCCGCCTTCGCGACGTTCGAAACGAAGGTTCTTGAAGCACGCCTCGAGGAACAGCAGGTGCCCTGGGCCCGGGTGAACCCGCGCGACGAGGTCGTCAACGATCCCCAGATCGTCGCGATGGAGTCGCTTTGGGAATACGACCATCCGTTTGCGGGGCCCATCCGTCAGGCCAGGCCACCTGGGCGTTTCAGCGAAACGCCGTCGGAGATCTTCCGGCCCTCGCCCGAGCTTGGCGAACACACGACCGAGGTACTCGAAGAAGCGGGCTACTCGAAGGACGCCATCAGGTCATTGCGGGCTTCACACGCGATTCGCTAACGGATTCATCGAGGCGCTCATGAGCGGCGACCCGATCATCATTGTCGATCACGACCCCGAGTGGCGGGACGCGTTTAGACGCCTCGGGACCGCGCTGCGCGACGCGGTGGGCGACACCGCACGGCGCATCGACCACATTGGCTCGACGTCGATTCCCGGACTCGGCGCGAAACCGATCGTCGACATCCAGATCTCCGTTCCCGCCCTCGAACCGATGAGCTATCGCGAACCCATCGAGTCGCTTGGCTTCGTCTGGCGCGAGCACAACCCGGAACTCACCAAACGTTACTTCCGCGAAACGCCCGGCGCACGCCGCACGCACATCCACGTCCACAAGCACGGCAGCTGACACGAGCAGTACGCGCTGCTGTTTCGGGACTACGTGCGCGAGCATGGTGATGCCGCCGCGCGTTATGAGACGGTGAAACGCGAACTGGCCGCACGCTATCGCAATGAACGGACCCGCTACACCGACGCCAAGGCGGACGTATTCCGGGAGATCATGACGCTCGCCGACCGCTGGGCTGCCGCCATCGGCTGGGAGCCCGGGCCCACGGACGCCTGAGCGTCAGTCCGCGGCCCAACCCGACGCCTGCCCCGTGCCCCCCGTGCTCTGCATCCGGTAGAGCTCATAGTAGTGACCACGCAGCGCAAGCAGTTCCGCGTGCGTGCCCGACTCGGTGATCCGCCCTTCGTCAACGACGAGAATCCGCGTTGCCGCGCGAATCGTCGACAGCCGGTGCGCGATGACAAAGGCGATACGCCCCGCGAGGAGCCGGTCGAGCCCCGCCTGAATCCGGGCTTCAGTTTCCGTGTCGACCGACGACGTGGCCTCGTCCATGACCAGGATCTGCGGGTCGGCAAGCACGGCGCGAGCAAACGAGATCAGCTGCTTTTCGCCCGCCGAAAGCTGCTGGCCGCCTTCGCCGAGCTTCGTCTCGTAGCCGGCGTCCTTCTCCATGATCAAATCGTGCGCGCCGGCAACCCTGGCCGCTTCAATCACCTCTTCATCCGTGGCGTCGAGGCGCCCGTAACGAATGTTGTCGGCGATCGTGCCGCTGAACACCGTCGATGACTGCAGCACCATGCCGAGGCTCGACTGCAGCCAGTGCAGGCTGCGCTCGCGGTAGTCCTCGCCGTTGATCAACACCTCACCCGCGGTTGGTTCGTAGAACCGGCAGATCACGTTGACGAGCGTACTCTTGCCGCCGCCCGTTGGACCGACAATGGCAATGGTCTCGTCCAGCCCAACCTTCAGGTTGATATGGCTGAGGACCGGCTCGTCCGCCACGTACGCGAACGACACGTCGCGCAACTCGATCTCACGGATGCGCGCACCGTGACCGTCCAGCGCAAGCGCGCTGCCTTCGGCAACCGGCGCATGGCGCGCGATCGCTTCACGGACGCGCTCGCTGTCCGCCACATCCGGGTTCGCCTCGATGAGCTCCATCACCCGCTCCGCCGAGGCCTGCGCCATCTGCATTTCCGAGAGCCACGCGGCCAGCACCTGCACCGGCTCGAAGAACTGCCGGGTGTAGGCGATGAACGCGATGAGCGTTCCGGCGGTCAGCGCGCCTCCGATCATCTCCAACCCGCCGTACACCAATACGAGACCGGTCGCGAGGCTGCCGAGGGTCAGCACGATTGGCAGGTACACCGCGTTCTGCAGCGCGTTGCGCACCGAGTTGCGGTACATCGACTCACTCTCGCCCGAGAACTCATCGAGGTTCGCCGGCTCACGGACAAACGCCTTGGTCGTCCGGACGCCCATGATGCTTTCGTTGTAGTTGCCCGTGATCCGCGAATTGCTGCGCCGGACAGCGCGGCTCGAAACGAGAATCTGCTTCTGAAAGTACTTCGACACGAAAAACAGCGCCGGCACCACGACGACCACGCCGAGCGCGAGCACGGGATCCATGATCAGCATCGCGCCCATGATCGCGATCATGATGAACGTGCCCCAGAAGAAATCGAGGATGCCCCACGCCAGAATGTCGGTCAGGCGATCGCAGTCGCTCGTCATACGTGCCATGAGCCAGCCAACCGGCCGGTAGTCGTAGTACGAGAACGAGAGGCGCTGCAGGTTCCCGAACCCTTCACGGCGAATATCGTGACTCACGAACGTCCGGATCTTCTCGGCAAAGTAAAGAAACCCCATCGTGCCGAAGGCGAGCGCAATGACAATCGCCGCGTATATGCCCGCGTAACCCCACAGATTCGCATCCATCCCGTTTGCCCCGACATCGTCTATCACCGCACGTGTGAGCAGCGGGAAAGACGCCTCGAGAATCGCCGTCACGACACCGCACCCGATGAGCGCAACAAGCTCTTTGCGATACGGCAGGGTGAAGGCAAAGAGCCGTTTCCAGATCTCGAACTCGACCGCGCGCGCGGTCGCCTCCTCGTCGATGCCGTCGTCGAACAGTTCGTCGTCGTACTGTGCATCGGTCATGGCGTTTTCTCCCGCGACTGCCCGGTCACCTTCAGATCCGCTTCGAGGGACGACTCGAAGTCATGCTGCAGCGCCCGCAGGCGCGCGTAGGGGCCCTGCGCTTCGCGTAACTCCGCCTCGGTGCCAAGCTGCACGATCCTGCCTTCGTTCAGGATCACGATCCGGTCCGCGTCCGCAATTGTCGACAGGCGATGCGTGATCACGAGGGTCGTGGCCCTGCCTTTGCGCGCCGCGAGCGCGCCGAGAATGTGTTGCTCGGTCCCCGTGTCCACGGCCGACAGCGAGTCGTCCAGAATCAGAATCGGCGGGTTGCGGACAAGGGCTCTCGCGAGCGCCACGCGCTGCCGCTGCCCGCCCGACAGGGTCACACCGCGCTCGCCCACCATCGCGTCCATGCCACGGCTGAAGCGATCGATCGAACCCGCAATCGCCGCCTCGTCACAGGCAGCATCGAGTTCGGCCTGTGTGGCATCCCACTTCCCAACGAGCAGGTTCTCGCGGATGGAACGGGAGTACAGGAACGGGTCCTGCAGCACGATGCCAACCGCCGAGCGAACATGGTCCCGGGGCAGCGCACTGAGTTCTGTCTCGTCAATTTGGATACTCCCCGTCTCGTAGTCGTAGAGCCGCAGCAGCAACTGCGCAAACGTCGATTTGCCCGAGCCGGGCGGCCCCATGAGCGCAATCGTCTCTCCCGCCTCGATGGTCAGGTCGATGTCCGACAGCACCGGTTTTTCGGGATCGAAGCCGAACGTCAGACCGTGGATCTCGATGCGGCCCCGGATGGGCGTCGCCGGCGCCACCTCGTCGCTGCTCTCCTCCGGTTCTTCAAGAATGTGGTTCAGGCGCCCTAGCGCCACCACCGCCTTGCCAACGTCCTCCAGAACGCGCCCCAGATGGCGGATCGGCCAGATGAACATGCCGACGTACGTATAGAACGCGAACAGCGTGCCGACGGAGATGTCTCCGGTCATCACCCAGTAGGCGCCAAAGAACAGCACGAGCCCCATCTGGGTCATCGAAACGGCGTCCGAAACGGACCAGTACCAGGCCATGATCACGTTGAGGCGCTGGTCCTGATTGCGGAAGTTCGCATTCGCTTCGGCAAACCGCAGCACCTCGTGCTCCTGACGGGCAAACGCACGCACGACGCGAATGCCCGTCAGGTTCTCCTGCAGCCGCGCGGACATGGCGGCCTCCGCCTCGTCCTTCGCCTGAAACAGGTCTTTGACCCGCCCGAAGAACTTCCACGCGAGCATGAAGATGATGGGGATGAGCACGAGTGACGTGAGCGCAAGCTTGACGTCCAGCCAGAAGAGCACCGGCGTCACGGTGAGCACCATGATGACCGTCCGCCCGACTTCGACCACCTGCGCCGCCAGGAACCGGCGCAGGGTTTCGACGTCGGACGTGCACCGCTGGATCAGATCCCCGGTTTCGGACCGGTCGTGGAAGGCCGCCGGCAGTCGTTCCAGGTGCGAGAACAGCCGATTGCGCAGGCGCCGCGTGATCGCCTCCGACGCCATGGATGCCCATCGACCCCGCAGGTAGGTGAAGCCGCCGCCCACGCCCGTGCAGGCGATCGCGCCCAGCGCGGCAAGCGAGAGAATCGCGACGTTGCTGAAGCCCTGCGCCAGAGGGAATGTGTCGAGACCCGCGAACTGTCCGTCCACGATCCCGTCGATGCACCACTTGATGATGAGGGGCAACCCGTAGGTGCACGCGGTGGCCGCGAACATGACGCCGATCGCGGCGCCGTAGCGGGCCCTCTGACCTTCGGTCAGATCCCAGAGTGCGCCATAGCGCGAGTGTTGATGTTCAGTTGGTTTCACAGCGTAGACCCGGAAATGCAGACGCGGAAAAGCGTGAGCGGGTCGCTGCCAGGGGAGCCTGGATACGCGGTGCAGCGTTTCTCAGGCGGGATGTCCGGCACGGGCAAAGCCGGCGCCGAATGGGTCAGGACACGCTCGAGTCAGTTGAAGTTGCTTCGTCGCATGTCGTGGTCTCATCAGGGTTGGCTGGCCAGCATGCCAGCGCTGAATACATTAAACCAGGGCGCCCTGAAGGTCACCCGGTTTCCTCGCACGCATGGGTCACACCGTGAACGACCGGTAGACGTGCGCGACGTCACGAATGTCGGGAAGCAGCGCATCAATCGCCGCTGCCCGTTCGATCACCATGGCCTCCGGGGTATGGCGCTCCCGCGCCTTGATTCGCTCGAGCGCGGTGGCAACCGTGCACTCGGCATGCCAGACGAATACGCGATAACCCCGCGCACGAAACGCACGCAGCGTCTCCACGTTCGCTTCCCGCGCGCACGCCATGTCCTGGATCACATCCAGGCGCCTGGCCAGCGCTTCGTCGAGCAGTTCGTGCGCGAACGCCCGGGCGGGAAGCTCCCACCGCGAAAACGCACCTTCGGCGCCGATCGTCTCGAGGTCGTCGCGATAGCCGTCGAGCGCGGTCATCACGACGTCCGGGTTCATGAGGTAGGCGATCTCCGGTAACAGTCTCCCGCGCTCACGACGCACGAACGTGCTCTTGCCCGCGCCCGGAATTCCGGCCATTGCGTGCAGGACAGGCGCCTCTGAGCGCGCGCCCGGTAGCAGCGTTTGCCGCAGCCGGTCGCGCTCCTGTTGCCCGATCAGGGCCTCAGCGCGGTCGTCCACGGGCGGCTTCGGCGAGACGCCGCAGGAGCGGCAACGTGTCGTCCAGTGCGAGGCACTTGTCCGTGATGCTGAGGCCGTAGGTCAGACTGTCGATCGGCTGACCTGCGGCGTGGGCTTGGTTACCGGCCAGGAGGTGGCTCTCCAACATCACCCCGCGGACGTCCGAGCCCGCTTCGATCTGCTCCGCGACAGCGTTGCAGACACTGATCTGGTTCTGCTCGTCCTTGTTGCTGTTGCCGTGACTGCAGTCCACCACGATGCCCGGAACGAGGCTGTGTTCCGCGAGCCGCCCCGCTGCATCGGCCACGGACGCCGCGTCGTAGTTTGGGCCGGACAGCGAGCCACCCCGCAGGATGAGATGGCAGTCGGCGTTGCCGGAAGTCTCGTAGATTGCGGGCGCGCCCTCCTTTGTGAGCGTCGGAAAGAGGTGTTTGTGCCCGGCGGCCCGAATCCCGTCGACCGCAATCTGCACGTCGCCGTCGGTGCGGTTCTTGATGCCCACCGGCATCGAGAGGCCCGACGCGAGCTCCCTGTGAATCTGGCTCTCGGCGGTGCGCGCGCCGATTGCACCCCAACTGACGAGATCGGCATAAAACTGCCCGAACGTCGTGTCGAGGAACTCCGTCCCCGCGGGCAGCCCAACCCCAAGAACATCGCGCAGGACGCGGCGTGCGGTGCGCAGGCCCTCGTTGATCGCAAAGCTGCCATCGAGATGCGGATCGTTGATGAGACCTTTCCAGCCAACGACGGTGCGAGGTTTCTCGAAGTAGACCCGCATGACGATCAACAAGTCGTCGGTCAGGTCCCGCGTTCCGGCAAAGAGCCGCTCCGCGTACTCATGCGCCGACACCGGATCGTGAATCGAACAGGGCCCGACAATCGCGAGGACGCGGCGATCTTCGCCCCGCAAAATCCTGCCAATGGCGTCCCGGGTCTCAGACACGAGCGCAAGCTCGGTGTCTCCCGCCGGGAGTTCCTCCTGCAGCACGGCCGGCGAGATCAACGGCCTGATTCGACGAACATGCAGGTCTTCTGTCTGGGGATGTGACACGGATTCAATCCAGCGCTATGGCGGCGGCGTAGTGTACGCGATGCCTTTCACCATGGCGCCGAAGGACGCAGTCGTTAAACTGGACCTATGGACGAACTCTATCGGGGACGCCTGTCACTGCAGGAAATCTGGCGCCTGGGCTGCGCCGACGAGCCACTTTCGGACGGAGACCGGGAGCACTTCGTCGGGCTCGCGCGGTCACGGTTCTTCACCTTCAGGCTCGGCATGGAACACGCTCGGTCGGGCAACGACGCCGGCAAGCGCGCATCCCTCATCGCGGGCTTCGTCACGGAGCTCGCTTCGGGACCTGGCCTCGAACGTGCCTGGCGCGACTCGGAGTTCTTCCGCGACCCGGGCGCTGAGGACGTCGAGGAGGCGCTGACCGAACGCCGCGACGGCGCCGGTGACCACGCACGGGTCCACTGACGCTGTTGCCGGACACGGGCGAGGCTGATCAGGGCGCGCCGAACGTCCGTGCAACGTGCTCCGAGCGCATGAAGAAGGCCGTCCAGAGCGTTGCCCACGCGATTGCGCCAACGCCGCTGCCCGCAAGAGTCAGCACGGCATGTGACGTCAGCCGGTCCGCGTCCGCGTAGAACCAGCCCCATGCCACGCGGGCAACCAGCAACAAAGCGCCCGTCCAGAGTCCGGCTATGTTCCAGGCGGGCGCCTGCGCGACGTTGAATAGGAGCAGCCAAAGCGGGATGGTCAGCGTGATTAGAATGCCCAGAAAGAGCGGCATGGGGTAGTCGAAGAACCAGCCCGCAAGCCCGGCGCTGTGGAACGCCAGCACCGGAAGCGACCCGATGAGATAGAGGACAAGCCAGCCGTTCAGATGATCGAACGTCATGGAACTCTCCACAACCTGCCCTGGGATGCCGGCATCTTTCGCCCCTTTGCGCGCGACGGCAATCCAGCGTCACGAGGTACCGCCCGGCGATACCCGCCGTGACACGGGTCAGAACGGTCCAGGCGCAGGCATGCGTTCACAAGGCAACTGTCAGAATCTGCATCAGGAATGCAATGCCTCGTCCCTGCTGCGCTCGCCGGCTCCGGGAGCAATCCCGATCGAACGTTCCATTGCATCTGTCATGAGTGCCGAAGCCGTCAACGTCCATTCCAATCGATATCGTGCTGCAGTTCTAGGCGTTCGACGAGTCGTCCGACCTGGAGGACGATCCGTTCGCGAGCGACACCGACGAGCGCTACCCGGAGAAGTACTGGTTCACTGTCGAAAAGCTGGAAACCGCGGAACGCCTGCAGGCGTTTCTGGAGAGCAGGCCTGAGGTTGGCAAAGTCATGTCGGTCGCGTCGATCGAACGCACTGCGCAAGGGCTGAACGACGGCGAAGCACTCGACGCACTGCAGGTTGTCGGCATACTGGAGTACGTCCCTCCCGCCGTCCGCGAAGCCTTCATCTCCCCGTATGCTTCGCCTTCGCAGGGACAACTGCGCGTCAACGCACGACTGCGCGAGTCCTACCCCGATCTCGATCGTAACGAACTGATTGCCGATATTCGGAGCTACGCCGAAGACTCGCTGAGTATCGCCTCCGAGCGGGTGCGGATCACGGGTATGGGCGTCCTGTTCAACGACATGCTCCGCCAACTGATCGCATCACAGGTCTCAACCGTCGGATTTGTGCTCATCGCCACGTTCGCCATGTTCGCGGTTCTGCTGAAGTCGACCACGCTTGGGCTCATCGGAATCGTGCCGAATATCATTGCTCCCCTCGCGGTGCTGGGTTTCATGGGGTTCGCGGGTATTCCGCTCGACATGATGACAACGATCATCGCGGCGGTTGTGATCGGCATCGGCGTTGACGACGCCATCCACTACCTGCACAGGTTCCGGGACGAGCGACAGCGGGGCGCAAGCGTGCAGGATGCAATCACGCAGGCCCATGCCAGCATTGGCAGCGCGATGTACATCACGTCGCTCTCGGTGATGCTGGGGTTCTCGGTACTCGCACTCTCGAACTTCGTGCCGACGGTCTACTTCGGCATCCTGACGGCCCTCGCGATGGCCTTGGCGCTGCTGGTGAACCTGACCGTGCTGCCCGCTATCCTGCTGCTGGTTTACCGGAAGCCTCCAGGCCCCGGCTGAAGAGATCGCTCACTTTCAGGTCAGCGCGAACGTCACGCGTGAAGAACCCGATCTCGACATCACCCGGGAACTCCGTGGTCTGATCGAATGGTGACAGCACCCAGTCTCCGTCCTCGCGCTGCCAGCCGCCGTATACCGCCGAGGCGCGCCAGCCGTGTTCCGGCACGTATCCGGAGTCGAGCATTGCATCGAGTTCCAGCATCAGCTGTTTGAAGTAGATGCGAAAGTCCGCACGCGAGCGGCCCCGATTGTCGAGCAGACCCTGGCGATGGGCATCCGCCACGACCCGCTGGCGATCGCGATGCAGCAGGTCGCCGCCGCGTGCTTCGAGGTGCGTGAGATCCAGGACGACCGTTGGCTGCGACCGATACGCAATACCATCGACGCGCAGCCTCGCCTCGAACCCGAATGCAGCACCAGGTGGCTTCCAACAAGAGTGTCGGAGGAGTTGTTCGCCACGGGTCAGGGCATCGGGCATTCTGAAGACCGTGGACTCATCAACCCCTTCGACCGAGAGTGCGCAATAGGGATAGTCCGGCCGACGGCGCAGCTCCGTCCAATCGCTTTCGAGAACCGGGACGCCGCCCGCCAGCGTCCCGCGCCCCCGGTACTGTCGGCCGAACCCAAGGCGAACGGGGTCTTCGAAGAGGTCCTCCGCGGCGTACCAGGTGCCAGCTTCCAGCGGCGGGCCCCGGCGTGAATCAGAATGGTCACGCTGCATTGGCGCATCGTAACGAGCGCGGCGCCAGAGCGGAACGCCGTCTTGCCCGACGCGGGCGCCCCCGGCATAGTCGAATCTCCCCCGGCAGCGCAGCGAAGCGAAGCGACCATGAGCGACGACAACTTCTATCAGTCCCACTGGATCGATGTCGAACCGGAACGCCGTGAACGATATGAGGCCATGTTCCAGTGGCGCGATGCCTCGGAGCCCCTCATCGCGCCGGCAGACATCTCGGCTGGCCAGACGGTCGTCGACTACGGCTGCGGGCCCGGAGGGCTTGCCATCGAACTTGCGCGCCGCGTGGGTGCAGACGGCCAGGTCTACGGTGTCGACCTCAATGCCGGGTTCCTTGAAACAACGCGGGCACGGGCCGCCGAAGCGGGCGTGGAGGCCCGGCTCGACACGCGGCTGCTGGACGGCGACATCATCCCGCTGGACGACGCCACGGCCGACCGGCTGATCTGCAAGAACGTACTCGAATACGTGCCGGACCCGGCGCGGACGCTCGATGAGTTCCATCGCGTCCTCAAGCCGGGTGGCGTTGCCCACGTCATTGACAGCGATTGGGGTGCGTTCATGTACGAGTCCGGCCATCAGCAGGATGCCGACGACTTCGCCGAGGTGATGCGCGGGGCACAGATTGCCTTCCGAACGCCGCACATTGGCCGGCGCCTGTACGGTCTCTTCAGGCAGGCCGGGTTCGGGTCCGTGCAGGTGCGGGTGCTCGCTACGCCCGACGTCAAGGGCGGCATGCGCAGCGTGCTGACCAACATGGCGAGCTATGCACGGCAGTCTGGCGACGTACCCGAAGCGTTGCTCAGCAGCTTCTCGAGCGGTCTGGATGCCGCTGTGGAAGCAGACACATTTTTTGCAATGTTGCCCCAGTTCCTCGTCACCGGCGTCCGGCAAGGCTGAAAGGCACAACCGGTCCAGTGAGGCCTGTGGCAAACTCCGGCGCTTGGCCACGCGCGGCGAGCGCAGCACCGGAGACGACATGAGCTGGCAATCAGAAGTTGACGAACTCGAGCGGCAGACCGCCCTCGCCAAAGAGATGGGCGGACCGGACGGAGTCGCCTTTCAGCACGGCCGCGGCAAGCTGACCGTTCGTGAGCGGGTCGATCTCCTTGCGGACGCCGGGAGCTTTCAGGAGATTGGGGCACTCGCTGGCACGGCCACCTGGGAAGGTGACGAAGTGTCGGGACTCAAACCGTCCAACACGGTCATCGGCATGTGCCGGGTGGACGGGCGCAAGGTGGCCTTCTCGGGCGGTGACTTCACGATCAGGGGCGGTGCGGCCGACGCTGCGATTGGCAACAAGGGCCAGTTCGCGGAGCAGACGGCGCTCAGGACGCGCATCCCTTATGTGCGCCTGCTCGACGCCACGGGCGGCAGCGTCAAGACCTTCGAGAAGATGGGCAGGACCTATCTGCCCGGCAACTCCGGCACAAACGTGTCGGCCGAACTCCTGCAATACGTACCGGTCGTCTCGACCGTCCTCGGTTCGGTTGCGGGGCTGCCCGCGGTCCAGGCATGCCTCTGTCACTTCAGCGTGATGGTGAAGGTCACGTCCCAGGTATTCGTCGCCGGCCCCAAGGTGGTCGAGCAGGCCACCGGGCGCACTATCACCAAAGAGGAGTTGGGCGACGAGAAGGTACAACTCAAGAATGGCGTGATCATGAATCTCGCCAACTCCGAAGCCGGGGCCATCGAGCAGGCCCAACGGTTTCTCTCGTATCTGCCGTCCAACGTCTGGGAAGCGCCACCTGTCACCGACCCTGACGACGCGCCGGATCGGCGCGAAGAGTCGCTGCTGTCGGCGGTCCCCCGGGATCGGCGCAAGATTTACGACCCGAAGAAGGTGCTGAATGCGGTCCTGGACAAGGACAGCTTCTTCGAACTGATGCCCCTGTACGGGCGTGCCCGTGTCACCGGTCTCGCACGCGTCAACGGGGTCCCGGTCGGCGTCATGGCGAACAACCCGAAGTTCAACGGCGGCTCAATGGACATTGCGGCGGGCGAAAAGACGATTCGCCTGATCGAACTCTGCGACACGTTCCACCTGCCGCTCGTCTACTTTGCCGACGAACCCGGATTCTCGGTCGGACCCGCCCAGGAGCAGGCGGGCATTGTCCGCGCGGGCGCGCGCGTCGTGACCACGCTTGCGAGATCGCGCACGCCCTACATCTGCTTCGTCATGCGTCAGTTGTACGGCGTAGCGGGCGGGCTGCACCAGCGCGGCGGCGACGGGCTCTACCGCCGATACGCATGGCCGTCGACCCACGGCGGCTCAATGCACATTGAGGGGGGCACCGCGATCGCGTACAAGCGCGATATCGAAAACGCCGAAGACCCCGATGCCAAGCGTGCGGAGATCGAAGCCATGTTGCAGTCGATTTCCTCACCGTTCCGCAACGCGCACGCGTTCGGTATCGAGGACATCATCGATCCGCGCGACACCCGACCACTGCTTGTCGACTTCGTCGAGGACGCATGGAAAGTGGTGCAGACTCAGGTGGGGCCGGGCAGTGGCCCGAGCTATCGACCCTAGAGAGGGCGCCTCAGGGGCCGGGCCTGACGCGGTCGATCAATCGTCGATCAACGCGTCGGGTTGGTCCCGCCGAGAATCGTCGCTGCGCGTTCAGCGGCCTCCACCTTGAACTCGTCATCGTGCGGCAGGATGTAGAGCTGCTCACGACGGATGTGGTCGAACACGATCTCCGCCAGATCGGCAGGGAGCATTGCCTGCGCGACACTTTGCCGTGAGCGTTCAGCGAGACGGAGTTGTGCCTCATCCGGTTCCGGACGGCGGGTCTGACCGAAGCGCGCCTGGCGGTTGCGGGATGAATCCAGGATGTTGGTGTTGACCCACCCGGGGCAGAGCGCGGAGACCCTGAGCTTGCTGTCGATTTTCGCCAACTCGAAATGCGCGGATTCCGTGAGCGCGACAACGCCGTGTTTGGTCACTCCGTACGCGCCGTCACCATAGATGAGCCCGGACATCGATGCAGTGTTGACGATGTGCCCGTCGGTCCCCTGAGCCACCATGATCGGCGTGAACACGCGCATGGCGTGAATCACGCTCCAGAGGTTCACGCTCATCACCCACTCCCAGTCGGCATGGCTGCCCTCGAGGATGCAGGGTGAACTGCCAACACCGGCATTGTTGAACAGCAGGTCCACGGCACCGAACTCAGCAATGGCCTTCTCGGCCAATGCTTCGATCTCCTCCAAGATCGAGACGTCCGTTCTCACCGGCAGCACGGTATTCCTGCCCTGTGCCGCTAACGCCTCCGCGGCACGTTCCAGCGCGGCTTCCTCAATATCGGCAAGCACGACGTGCATGCCCTCGTCGAGACACCGCTGTGCGAGGCCGGCGCCGATGCCGCTCGCCGCGCCCGTCACAACGGCAACTTTGTTCTCGAAGTCCTGCATTGCACGTTCCGGCCTGAAGGCAGATCGAGCATACCGCAGAGGACAGCGTTTGCGATCCGTCGGCAAGGGGCCACGCCGTGTCCACGATGGACCTAGACACCCACGTGTGGACGATGGACCTGGACACCCACGTGTACGAAGGCGTCAAGATAGGGAATCACGTTCCCTCAGCCCCGGAAGATCTAAATCTCGGGATTTCATCGAATGCATGGGACAGATTTCCCCCAAAGAAGGAGGAAATGGAGCCCCAGGGGTCTCAAGAAGATTGAGACGAGTTCGCTCAGCCTATGCCGACATTCCCCGCACTGAGCGACGCCCCGTTGCTTCGGCATGGGCCTTCAAGCGCCCAGGACGACCAACGGCGCATCCGAATGCAGCCTCGATCCTGAGTGCGCTGCGGGCCCACCACCCGGGTGAGCCTCGAATCAAGGTGACTGGGACCTGCTCATTGACGATCACGCCGGGTTTGTCCGGTCGAGCGATTCGTCCTGTCCATTCGACGAGAGCGATGTAGTCCGCGAGCGAGATGTCCGGTGAATCTTCGCGTCCGCCAACG
>PBVL01000100.1 GCA_002728675.1 Gammaproteobacteria bacterium | reverse complement strand
ACGCGAGAAAGCGTACAAACGGAAACGGAGCAGGACATGGCACACAAAAAAGCAGGCGGCAGCACGCGCAACGGGCGCGATTCCGAATCCAAACGACTGGGCGTCAAGGTGTACGGCGGCCAGGCCGTCGCGCCGGGCAACATCATCATCCGGCAGCGTGGAACAAGGTTTCACCCGGGTGAGAACGTGCGCTGCGGCAAGGACCACACGCTCTTCGCCACAGCCGACGGTGTGGTCGAGTTCAACGTGCGCGGGCCGAAGAGCCGCAAATACGTGGACGTGGTCACCGCCACAGCCTGAGCCAGGCAGGACCCGTCGACAAAGCCTCGCAGCAGCGGGGCTTTTTTGTGTCTGGGCCTCCGAATTCCCTAAACTCTGCCAATACCTGACCGATCAGCAGCCATTACCGTGAAATTCGTCGACGAAGCCACCATACGTGTCGAGGCCGGCAAAGGCGGTGACGGCTGCCTGTCGTTCCGGCGCGAGAAGTACATCGAGAAGGGCGGCCCGGACGGGGGAGACGGGGGTGACGGCGGCTCGATCTACCTCATTGCCGATCCCTCCCTCAACACGTTGGTCGACTTCCGCTACAAGCCGCTGTATCGGGCGCCGAAGGGCATGCCGGGGATGGGGCGCGAGAAAACGGGCGCTGGCGGCGACGATATCTTTCTGAAAGTGCCGCTCGGTACCAGCGTGTTCGATGAAGAGGCGGACGCCTACGTGGGCGACATCGACTCGACCGAAAGCCGGTTGCTGGTCGCGCACGGTGGCAAACACGGGATCGGCAACACACATTTCAAGTCGAGCACCAATCGGGCGCCCCGGCAGTTCACACGCGGTGAACCCGGCGAGGTGCGGGAACTGCGGCTCGAACTGAAGCTTCTGGCGGATGTTGGCCTGCTCGGCATGCCGAATGCCGGCAAATCGACCCTGATCAGTGCGGTGTCTGCGGCGCGACCGAAGGTTGCGGACTATCCGTTCACGACGCTGACGCCGAACCTGGGCGTCGTGCGGGTTGGCGACGATTCGAGCTTCGTGATCGCCGACATCCCGGGTCTCATACCCGGCGCTGCCGAAGGCGCCGGGCTGGGTGTCCAGTTCCTGAAACACCTGTCACGTACCCGGCTGCTGCTGCACCTCGTCGATCTGGCGCCCATTGACGGCACCGATCCCGCGGAGACCATGCAGGCGATTGGCGATGAGCTTGCCAAGTACAGCGAGACGATCGCTGCGAAGCCGCGCTGGTTGGTGGCGACCAAGACCGATCTGCTCAGTCCGGTAGACGCGCGGGAACGCCTTGATGCGCTCGTTGCGGCGACGGGCTGGACGGGCCCGGTCTTCTCCATCTCGGCGGTGGCTCGCCGCGGGCTGGATGAGTTGACGGGCGCGGTCATGCAGGGCATCAGCGAGATGGATGCGGCGGAGAGCGAAGCGGCCGAGGGCGAAAGGGCGCGCGAGGAGGTTCACGCTCAGGCGGTCGCCAACCGGCGTCGCCTCTATGAGTCGCGTCAGGCCGATACGGACGAGTGGGCTGACGATGACTCGGACTGAGTTCGATCCCGGCCGCGTCTGGGTCGTGAAGATCGGCAGTTCGCTGCTCACCAACGCGGGGGCCGGGCTTGCGGTCGAAGCGGTTGCCGGGTGGGTGGACGACATTGCGTGGCTGCGGGCGCAGGGCGTCGACGTGGTGCTCGTCTCGAGCGGCGCCGTCGCCGAGGGCATGGCGCGGCTCGGCATGCGTGAGCGGCCGACGTCAGTGCACGAACTGCAGGCGGCGGCCGCCGTAGGACAGATGGGGCTCGTGCAGATGTACGAGTCGCACTTCCAGCGGCATACACTGCATACGGCGCAGGTGCTGCTCACCCACGACGATCTGCGCGACAGGGAGCGTTACCTGAACGCCCGCAGCACGCTCCGGGCGCTGCTCGAACTGGGCGTCGTGCCGGTCGTCAACGAGAACGACACGGTCGTGACCGACGAGATTCGCTTTGGCGACAACGACACGCTGGCCGCGCTCGTTGCCAACCTGATTCAAGCGAGCACGCTGCTCATCCTGACCGACCAGGAGGGTCTCTTCGACAAGAACCCGCGGGACCATCCGGACGCGCGCCTGGTGGAGAAAGCGCGCGCCGGCGACCAGACGCTCGTGGAATATGCCGGGGAGGGCAGCGCGCTCGGCCGCGGCGGCATGATCACCAAGCTCGAGGCAGCCAGGGTTGCGGCGCGAAGTGGGGCGTCGACGGTCATCACGGCGGGGGCGAGGGAAGGTGTCATCCGCCGTCTCCATTAAGGTGAAATGGCCGGCACGCTGCTCGAGTCGGGCGGCGAGACACTGGCGCTCAGAAAACAGTGGCTCGCCGCGCTGCCGTCGCGAGGCACCCTGACGCTGGACGCAGGCGCCGTCAACGTCCTCCGGAACAAGGGACGTTCGCTGCTGCCGATTGGTGTCACGGCGGTGTCGGGCACGTTTACCCGCGGCGAAATGGTTGCCTGTGTCGATCCGACCGGGCGCGAGGTGGCGCGTGGTCTCGTGAACTACGGCCACGAAGAAGCCGTGCTGCTGATCGGCAAACCGTCCGCTCTACTCGAAGGGATTCTCGGCTATCAGGGCGCCGAGGAACTCATCCACCGCGACGATCTGGTGATGGCGTAGAGGGCTCCCGCATGACACGCGGAGCGCGTTTGAAAGGGAATTGGAACGGTCGGGCAGAACGCCCGGGATCAGCCGAGAGCCTTGACGCGCTTGTGCAGACGCGACTTGTGCCGTGCAGCCTTGTTCTTGTGGATCAAGCCATGCGTGACGGCGCGGTCAAGAACCGGAGTCGAAGCAGCCAAAGCAGCTTTCGCGCCGTCGCCGTCACCGGCGTCGATCGCGGCAACCACCCGTTTGATGGCCGTGCGCATTGCCGAGCGCTGGCCGGCATTGCGCTGGCGGTGAGTTTCCGCCTGGCGGGCTCGTTTACGCGATTGGGACGTGTTTGCCACGGGTTTGCTAAGGTCCGGTTTCGTGAGGCGGGGTACTATGCCGCTCGGCCCCCGCGATGTCAATCGAATTTGAACCACAGACGACGGTCCAGTAAAGGCATAACCAGGCGTGTCTGACCCGCTGAAGCCCGCTGTGGGCACCGCTCACGGGCCCCTGCGCCGGATTGGCCGTGGCTGCCCGGTGGTGCTGCGCGCTGCTGGATCGACACCACGATGACCCAGTCGAGCTCTGGCGGGCGGGGCGACCCGCCGCAGACGCCTCCCGCAGACAACGCCGGCGAGGGCGCAGACGCGGGGCTGCTGCGCGCGGGCTTCGTCGTGTCTTCGATGACAATGCTCTCGCGGGTTCTCGGCCTCGTGCGGGACATGGTCATCGCCAATTTCTTCGGCGCCGGCGGCGCGGCGGACGCGTTCTTCCTCGCGTTCCGTATCCCGAACCTCTTTCGCCGTCTGTTTGCCGAAGGTGCATTTGCACAGGCCTTCGTGCCCGTCCTTGCCGAGTACCGCAGCCAGCGCAGCGTCGAAGCCGTGCGAGCCTTCGTGGCGGCCGTCTCCGGCACCCTTGGGGTCACGCTGCTCGCCTTCACCGCGCTTGGCGTTGCGGCGGCGCCGCTCTTGATCCAGGTGTTCGCCGCCGGCTTCGTCTACCACGGGTACGAGGAGAAGCTCGCGCTCGCGACCGATATGCTGCGGATCACCTTTCCCTACCTCTTCTTCATCGCGCTGACGGCGTTTGCGGGCGCGGTGCTCAACACGTACCAACGCTTTGCGCCGCCCGCGTTCGCGCCCGTGTTGCTCAATCTGGCGCTCATCGGCAGTGCGATCTGGCTGCGGGACGCGTTCGAAGCGCCGGTCATCGCCCTCGCGTGGGGCGTATTCGTCGCGGGTATCGCGCAGCTTCTGCTGCAAATGCCCTTCCTCGCCCGGATCGGTCAGCTGCCGGTACCCAGGGTCGATTTCGGGGATGCGGGCGTGCGGCGCGTCCTCAGGTTGATGGTGCCGGCGCTGTTCGCGGTATCGGTGGGCCAGATCAACCTGCTGCTCGACACGATCCTGGCCTCATTCCTCGAGACGGGCAGCCTGTCATGGCTCTATTACTCCGATCGGCTGCTCGAACTGCCGCTCGCTCTCTTTGCCATCGCCATCGCGACGGTCATCCTCCCCAATCTTTCGCGCGATCACGCCGAGGCGGATCCCGAGGCGTTCAATCGCAAGCTGAACTGGGGGCTGCGGGTCGTGATGCTGCTCGGCGTTCCGGCGAGCGCAGCGCTGGTCGTCCTCGCGCGGCCGCTGATTGGCGCAATTTTCTATCAGGGNGCCATGACAGCGCGGGACGTCGACATGGCCGGGCTTGCGCTNCAGGCGTATGGCGTGGGGCTGGTCGGACTCATGCTGGTCAAGGTGCTTGCGCCCGGCTACTTCGCGCGNCAGGACACGGCGACGCCGGTCCGTTACGGCATCGTCGCCCTCACGTCCAACATGGTGCTCAATCTGATCCTCGTCTGGCCGCTTGCCCATGCGGGGCTGGCGCTGGCGACGGGGCTCGCGGCCTTTGTCAACGCGGGGCTGCTGTTTGGCGGATTGCGGCGTGCGGGAGTATTCCGGGCGCTGCCCGGCTGGCCGAAGCTGATCGCGCAGATCACGTTCGCGACCGCGGGCATGGTGGTCAGCCTTGTCTGGCTCACGCCCGGTCTCGACGTGTGGCTGGACCTGTCGCTCGTGCCGCGACTGGGCCTTGCTGCGGGCGTCTGCACGGTGGGCATGGTAGTTTATGGAGCGCTGCTGCTGTTGGTCGGGATACGCCCGTCAGCGCTGCGCGCGTAATGCCCAGCGGCGCCCTCGCGAAGGGTCCGGGCGTCTCTTTCTTTCCTGTCCGTGAGTCACTGCCCGCACAATGGAAATCATCCGTGGTCTGACCAATCTCCGCGAACGACATCGTGGCTGCGTCGTCACGATCGGCAACTTCGACGGCGTGCATCGTGGCCACCAGGCCATCCTGCAGCAGGTTCGGGACAAGGCCGACGCGTTGGGTGCGCCCAGCATGCTCATCTGCTTCGAGCCGCAGCCAAAAGAGTATTTCGACGTCTTCAACGCGCCCGCGCGTCTGACGCGCTTCCGCGAAAAAGTGACGTTGCTCGATGAGCACGGCGTCGACTACGTGCTGTGTTTCAAGTTCGACGAAAAAGCCCGCTCGATCAAGGCGGACGAGTTCGTCGACATCCTGGTCAACCGGATCGGCGTGCGGGCGCTGTTCGTTGGTGACGACTTCCGCTTCGGGAACGATCGCAGCGGCGACTTCGATCTGCTCCGGGCCAGGAGTGAAACCCACGGGTTCGAGTTGACCAATCTCTACACGATGACCTACGAGCACATCCGTGTATCGAGTTCACGGATCCGTGAAGCGCTTGCAGCGGGTGACTTCGACGCTGCGGAGGCCATGCTGGGTCATCCCTACTCGATCATGGGCAAGGTGATCTACGGTCGCCAGCTTGGCCGGCAGTTGGGGGCGCCGACGGCGAACGTCCAACTGCACCGGTATCGCGCACCCATCGATGGCGTGTACGCGGTGGAGATTGAGGGGCTGGATCAGCAGTACTACGGCGTGGCGAACGTTGGCGTGCGGCCGACGCTCGAAGAGGACACGCCCACGCCGATTCTCGAGGTGAACCTCTTCGATTTCAGCCGGAATATCTACGGCCGGACGGTCAAGACCGTGTTCCGGCACAAGGTGCGGGACGAGAAAAAGTTCGACGGGCTCGATGAACTGAAAGAGGCCATTGCCGAGAGCGTGCGCCAGGCGCGTGCGTGGTTCGGTGCGCGCGATGCCGCGCGAGACGCGGCCCGCGAGCCCTGAAATGAGAGCCGCTCTGAAATGAGAGCGCGAATGAGAGTCCTGAGACGAGCGTGCGTGTGATCTACCTGTCCATCAGCGTCGTATTGGCGGTGCTCGATCAGTTGATCAAGCGCGAGATCACGCAGGCGCTGCCGCTCTGCAAAACGGGCGCTTGCGAGACGATCGTGCTGTTACCCGTGCTGGAATTCGTGCGCTACCACAACGAGGGCGCGGCGTTCAGTTTTCTCGCGGATGCCGGTGGCTGGCAACGCTGGTTCCTGCTGGTGGTGTCCGGCATCGTGAGCGCGCTGATCGCCGTCTGGCTGACCCGCGTGCCGCGCGGCAACTGGGTCCTGACGGCGGCCCTGACGCTCATATTGGGTGGCGCGATGGGGAACCTCGCCGATCGGGCGGTGCACGGCTACGTGGTCGACTTCGTGCTGGTGCACTACGGCGGCTGGTACTTCCCGGCCTTCAACCTCGCCGATGCCTGCATCTCGGTGGGTGCGGCGTTCCTGATCCTCGACATATTCTGGAGTCCGAACACACATGGAGCAGTCGAAGAACACCATCCGGAAGAACGTGGCGATTAGCCCTGGTACCCGGGTCCACCTGCGTTTCACTCTGCGACTGCCTTCGGGCGAAGAGATTGACCGGACGAACATCGAAGGTGCGACCTTCGAGGTGGGGGACGGCTCGCTGCTGCCCGGGTTCGAGCGGGCGCTGTTCGGGATGCGGGCAGGAACGCGCGAGACCGTGCGCCTGGCCCCGAGAGACGCGTTCGGCGAGGGCAGCGACGAAAACGTTCGGCGCTTCAAACGCACGCGCTTCGGCGCGAACGAAGACATCTCGGTCGGCATGCTCTACTCGTTTGCCGATGGCGACCGGGGCGAACTTGCCGGACTCGTGACCGAGGCCGACGATGAGATGGTGACTGTCGACTTCAACCATCCGCTGGCGGGGCGTGAAATCCTCTTCGAGGTCGACATTCTTTCGGTCGAGCGAGTCAGCAACGAAATTGTTCGTATTGTCTGAATTCCGTTGCTGTCATCCGGAGTCTGCCGCCTGCACACGTCCGTAAAGAGGGAGCCTTTCATGCTAATCCGACTCGCCAGTCCCCGCGGTTTCTGCGCCGGCGTCGAGCGCGCGATCGAGATCGTCGAGCGGGCGCTCGAACGGTTCGGAGCGCCGATCTACGTGCGGCACGAGGTGGTCCACAACCGCACGGTGGTGGAAGGCCTGCGCGCAAAGGGGGTGGTCTTCGTCGATGAGGTCGGTGAGGTCCCGGACGGCTCGGTCGTGATTTTCAGCGCACACGGGGTCTCCCGGGCGGTCAAGGCTGAGGCGAATGCACGCAATGTGCAGGTGTTCGACGCGACCTGCCCCCTCGTTGCGAAAGTCCACAATGAGGTCGAACGCTCCGAGCGCCACGGCCGGGAAATTGTGCTGATTGGGCACTCGGGCCATCCGGAAGTCGAAGGCACGCTTGGACACTATGACCCAACCGATGGGGGCGCGATCTACCTCGTCGAGGATGAGACGCAGGCGGCGCATCTCGAAGTCCGTAATCCGGAAGAACTGTCCGTGGTGACCCAGACGACCCTGTCCATGGACGACACCGCCGCGATTCTCGCGAAGCTGGAGGACCGCTTCCCCGCAATCAGCCGTCCACGGTCCGATGACATCTGTTACGCGACCCAGAACCGCCAGGACGCGGTCCGCGAATTGGCCGCCGAGAGTGAGGTTGTCGTCGTCGTCGGTTCGCGTAACTCGTCGAACTCCAACCGGCTGCGTGAACTTGCCGAGCGGCTCGGGGCACGTGCGTACCTCATCGACGACGAGGACGACCTCGATCGAGCGTGGCTGGAGGGGGTGAACGCGGTTGGCGTGACATCCGGGGCATCGGCGCCGGAGGCCTGCGTCGAGGCCGTCGTTTCGCGTCTCGAGGCATGGGGAGGGGCGCTGGCGCCGGATCAGCCGAATCGCCCGGAACTCGTGGAATTTTCGATGCCGAAGGGGTTGCGCTGACCTTCTGTGCTGCCTTCGAAGCCATTGACCGGAGGCGTGTTGTCGGTTTTGGCGCGGGCGGCGATAGCGTCGACGAAGGCGCGACGGTCAACTTCGATGTGCTCTCAAACGACACGGACGCGGACGCGCCGGGTGACACGTTCACGGTGACGGAGGTCAACGGGCTCGCCGGGCAGGTTGGGAACGCGGTCGCTCTTGAAGTATGCGGGATCGTCGTCGGCGATCTGACAGTCAATGCGGATGGTTCCGCATCGTTCGTGACGACAAGCGACTTGACGGTTGAGATTTTCAGCGTCAGCGCGAACTACACGATGAACGACGGTGGCGCGAGTCCGCAGACCGGCACGATCGACATCACGATCAATCCGCAGGACGACAACGCACCGTTCCTTTCGGCAGCAGGCCTTGCGCTCGAGGGCACAACCCTGCTGCAGTACGACGAAGACTCGATACTGGTCGCCGGGACGCCGGCGGGCACCGAGGACCTCACGACGTACTTCCACGACCTCGACATCGATGCCGATGCCGAGATGGATGACGACAGTGCCGATGACAACGATTCGCTTGTATTCTCCCTCGTCGGGAACACGAATGCGTTCCTGGTCAACGGCACCGTGTCCGGGCGCGACCTGGACGTCTTCAGTCCCGTCAACGAACACGGTACAGCCACGCTGACCCTGCAGGTAGTCGATACGGCGGCACCCGCAGCGCACGCACCGCTGACGATGGAAGTTGGTGTGATCGTCAACTCCGTCAACGACGGGCCTTTGTACGTCGGCAGCTACGCCGACCAGTCCGTGGACGAGGACTAGGCGGACATTTCCGTTCCGCTGTCCGCGTCGTTCGATGACTTTGACCTCCTCGACAGCGATCCGAGCGACGACGCGCTGTCCTACACGGTCACGATCGAGGATCAGCCGAACGACTACGTGCTGAACGGCGTCATCGACGAGTCCGCATTGCCGTGTACTGTTTCGGTCGTGAGCGAGCCGCCCGCCGCACCCGACCCGCGGTCCGAAACCGGACAATCACGGCCGAAACCACGGATCCCTCGTTCCTGCTGTCGCTGCGCGAGGACGTGCACGGCACGATCGATGTCACGGTCGTGGCATCGGATACCGGGGTGCCGAATGTGCCGCCGCTGCCGCTGACGTCTACACGTCCTGCCGTGTCGCGGTCGCCGGCCACTCGCCCGTTCACGGGCGACGCGGGAGTCAGCATCGGAGCGGTTTGCCTTTGCGATCGACGCGGTAGCCGCATCGTCGCGCCGGCTCATCATGTGGGCCCGCCCCTGCACGTTCAGCACGATCTGCCTTGCGTACCGTCGGTTCCGGGTCGCATCGCAATAGACGAAGTTGCCGTTCTGGTAGTTCGTGAAGCCGTCGCCTGTGAACTGCAGGTATTGCCTGTTCCGGAAGGATCGCCAGCGCACAATGCCGCCCGACGAGAGTGGACGAATCACCGCAACCACGTGCTCGCGGCCACCCAA
>PBVL01000099.1 GCA_002728675.1 Gammaproteobacteria bacterium | reverse complement strand
GTCGCCGCTCGATGTGCGCACGGCAGATCTCAGCGAGTTCCGGGATCGTGGCGGCAAGCTGCTCATGTATCAGGGCTGGAACGACTATCCGCTGCGACCTGCCCGCGCAATCGACTATAAAGCTGCGGTTGAGGCGTCCATGGGCGGTGCACGCGAGACGGCTGATTTCTTCAGCCTGTTCATGGTGCCCGGAATGTTGCACTGTGCGGGCGGTCCCGGCGCCTGGCAGACCGACTATGTCGACCTGCTGGTGGCCTGGCGGGAGGACGGCAAGGCGCCGAAACGGATTGTGGCGACGCAGCCCGGTCCGGTCGCGATGGGGCACCTGGCGCCCGACGAGCGCGTTGCTCAGACGCGGCGCTTCACCCGCCCGTTGTGCCCGCATCCGCAGCGCGCCGAATACCGCGGGCGGGGTGACGAAAACGACGCGGCGAACTGGCGATGCAATAACCCCTGACCGTCGGGCGGCGGAGGACTGTGCAGTGCCAGAGGCACCTGCCTGGCCCGGTCTGCTGCGGTCCGTGGCGGTCCCCGGGATCCGGCTACCGGGCCGTGAATCCCCCGTCGACGATCAACTCGGTCCCGGTGATGAAGCTTGCTTCCTCGCTCGCCAGAAACAGGATCGCGTTGGCGACCTCTTCCGGGCGGCCGAGGCGTTTCAGCGGAATCAGCCGTTCCCGCCCCGTGATTGCTTTCGCGCCGTGTTTGCGCCGGTCGTCGTCCAGGATTGGCGTGTCGATGGAGCCGGGGTGGACCGAATTGCATCGTACGGGGTAGCCCCGCTCGGCGCAGAGGAGCGCCACCGACTTGCTCATGTTGCGGACCCCCGCTTTGGCCGCGCCGTACGAGGCGTATCCCGACGAGCCGATCATTCCCGCAATGGACGACAGGTTGACGATGGCGCCCGCCTCGCTGTGCTTCAGCAGTGCAAGACCGTGCTTGCAGCCGAGCGCGGGACCGCGCAGCACGATGTCCATGATGTGGTCCCAGGCCTCGAGGTCCAGGGTTTCGTAGTCGTCGTGGGGTGAAATGCCGGCATTGTTGACCAGAATGTCCAGACGGCCCTGTTCGCTGTCGAGACGGGTGACGACTGTCTGCCAGCCCGCTTCCCGGCTGACGTCCAGCGTGACGAACGTGCCGCCGATCTCGCGGGCGACTGCCGCGCCGCCCTCTGCGTTGATGTCGGCAACGTAAACCGTTGCACCTTCAGCCGCGAGCAGACGCGACGTGGCGGCGCCAATGCCGGACGCGCCGCCCGTCACGAGCGCTATCTTCCCGGCAACCCGTCCAGCTTTGCCGACATCCTGGTCTGCCATGTTCTGTTCGCCTTCTCCTGAAGCTCCGTCAGCGGCCTACGGCACCTGCACACGGTTGATTTCGCTGATGGGCTGACCCAGCTCCCGTTCGATTCCGGGGACCACCTCTTCCATCCAGAGGCGGAGCGACTGCATCGCAAGCGCATGGGGCAGATCGCCGAGCTTGGCCTGCAGCACGAGGTCGGTGACCCCCGCATCGCGAATCTCGCGCGACGCACGTTCGATGCAGGTTTCGACGTCTCCAATGATCAGCCTGTCGAGCAGTTCGTCCACGGACGGTTCCCCCTTGAAGGGCAGTTCGTCCACGAAGTAGCTGTCGTGCACGTGCTCGCGACGGTTCCGCAGCGCCGCGGCGATCCGGGTCTGGTAGAGCGCGTTCTCGGCGTACTGGCGTGCTTCGGCGCGGTTGCGGCCCACGAACGCGTAGCGCAGCAGTCCAATTCTGAGCGCAGACGCGCTTTTGCCCGCTCGCTCGAACGCGGTTTCCACCCGGCCCCGCAGTTTTACGATCGACTCGGGTCGGCCGAGCAGGCCGCTCACGAACACGGCGTAGCCGTTGGTTGCGGCACGTTCGTGGAACGCAGGGTCACTCCCCACGAGCCAGATCGGCGGCAGCGGCTGCTGGGTTGGTCTGACAGGGATCGACGTGGGCGGCTGCTGGAAGTGTTTGCCTGCGTAGCTGAAGCTGTCTGCTGTCAGCCCGTCCTCGATCATGTCCAGCAGTTCGAACGTCATCTGCTTGTTGGCCTCGAGGTCGACCCCGAAACGCTCGAACTCGAACGGCTGATAGCCCGCGCCGATGCCGAGGTCCAGACGCCCGTCCGTCAGGATGTCCGTGATCCCGATTTCGGCGAGCACCCTGATGGGTTTCTGCAGCGGTGCCACGATGACGCCGGTACCGAGGCGAATCCTGTCGGTGGCCGCGGCGCAGTGCGCCACCATCAACAGCGGGGACGGGCAGAGGCTGTAGTTCGACGAGTGGTGCTCGGGGAACCAGCACGAGTCGAAGCCGAGTTGCTCGGCCGTGCGTGCCTGATCCACCGCCTCGTGCACGACCTGATCGGGCGCAACAGAGGCAAAGCGCTGCTGCATTACGTTGAAGACACCGAAATGCATGGGCAGCTACCGCCAGAGCGCGGACGATGCCTTCATGAAGCGGAGCATCATGAGCATCGTCGCGATGCGCGTTTCGTTTGAAGGGTCGCGTAGTTCAGCCTCGTACCAGAAGTATTCGGTCTTGGGGGTCGCACCGACAGCCAGGATCCGGATGGTATTGAGGTAGTCCGTTTCGGCATGGACGGGGCCAGCCAGGTACTGCAGTTCAATTGCACCGAAGAGGCCGACCCCGGTGTGTTCCGTGCGCGCAAGCAGTGTGTCCTCGCCGGCCCGCATCAAGCGGACCGCCACGCTGGGCGACANCAGCGCGGGACTCGCGCTGTAGCTGTCGAGGGGTTCGGTCCAGAGCTCCAGTTCGTCAGGCGTTGGCCGATCCACGCGCGTGGGTGTCGGTGAGCTCTGCTTCCCGACTTCGAGGCCGGCGAGAATCCGCAGGTCTGGGGCGGGCGGTACGTTGCGCACACGTTCGCGCAGCGCGGAGTTGGCGTCCGGACGCCCGGCCGATGCGGTGCCCTCGGCAACGAGATGATCTGCCGTGTCTTCGACCCAAATTCGGGTCTGTGCACCGGGTGCGGTTCTCAACTGTGCATCCGACTCGGCGAAACAGCGGACGGGTTCGTTGTCGATGGTCGCGTAGCGGAAGTAGAGAGGCATCGACCCCGTCTCCCACCATCGATTACCGAAGACCCGTGTCAGCACCGGCGGGAACTGACCCATATGCACCGACCCCGCAATCGTCCCGCCGCGGAATCCCAGTTTCCGGGCGGTGGCGTCGTCATGAATGCTGCCGGGGCGCGTCTGCCCCGTCCGGTCGGCGACCACGGCCGTCATGTTGCGGGGATGGCGCAGCGGCCCCACGATCAGATCACCTTGTGCAACCGGTTCGTCGGCGCCCGCGTGCTTTTGTTCGATAGGGGTAGCCATGTTTCGCCTCCTGACGCTGCACAGAGTCTAACGAGCGGGCCGTTCGATGTCGCATTGCGGGTAGCCCCTACTCCCTCGGTTGATCGCCCTCAGGTTTGCGCATTGACCGGTTTCACCGAAAGGTGACCCAAGGTGCGAGATTGTCGGGCGGTATCGCACTTGGGTCGTGTCGCAGGAACTGTTCTTGATGAGAACGATGCGTGCGAGAAGGCCCAGTGGCCGGTCTGTACACGAGCTTGTCTCGACTCGTCAGGGAGACTCGCGCCTCAACTTCTCCGGCGTCAGCGGTGATGGCAGCGGATTCGTTTCAGCTTCGATTCTGCTCATGACTGCGGTCGACACGGACGGCGACGGCGACCCGGACGCGACCGACCCGGACGACGACAACGACGGGGTCGCGGACGCTCTGGACGCGTTCCCGTTTGATCCGACACGTTCTGCTCCGGCAGCCACGCGCCTCGCGAACATCTCGACGCGCGCGTTGGTGCGGACGGGGGGCGAGGTGATGAATGGCGGTGTCATCATTTCCGGAACGGAGCCCAAGACGATCTTCGTGACCGGGCGTGGCCCGTGCCTCGATCAGTTCGGGGTTCCGAACACGCTGGACGATCCGCAGCTGCAGTTCTTCGACGTAGCGGGCAACCTCGTCGATTCGAACGACGACTGGGCTGATCACCCGAATCAGGCCGCGGTCCCTGAGAGCGTTCGCCCGCAGGCGGCCAAGGATGCCGCGATTGCGGTCGCGGTGAATCCCGGCGCCTACACTGCGATCGTACGCGGGGTCGGAGGGGCGACCGGTGTCGGGATCGTGGAGGCGTTCCTGATCGAGTAAAGCCGGCTCGCCACGGTCGGACGCGGGTCGGGGTCGGGGTGGGCATGGGAATGTCCACTCTGACCAATCGTCAGCGCCGTGCGTTTCATGAGCGGGGCGCTCTTCATGGAAGTCGAGGCGCACGTGATCGGCGGCAGGGTCCGCGTTACCGGGATCAGCGGCAGGGCCGGGGGATGTTGTCAGCTGCCATTTGCTGCTCCTGCACGCACCTTCCCGGGAGCAACGGCGGTACGCGACTACGGAGGAGGCAGGCTGCGGGTCAGTAGGCAGGCTGCGGGTCTGTCACCGTGCGGGCTGATTCGAAATCGACGCGCAGACGCCGTATGGTCCCGGCGGGATCAGCAAACGGGAATCAGTTCATGGACTTTCAGGACATCGTGTACGAGGTCGAGGACCCTGTCGCCGTCATCCGCCTCAATCGGCCGGATCAGTTGAATGCCTTCACCCGAAACACGCTCGCTGAAATCAGGCGGGCCATCGACGCCGCCGCAGCAGACCGACGGGTAGTGGGAATTGTGATCACCGGGACGGGCAGGGCGTTCAGCGCTGGGCTCGACATGTCCACGCTGGCCGAAGTAACGGACGCCGGAGGTGACGAAGTTTCAAATCCAGCCGCGGAGCCCCAGCTGCCGGGCATCTTCAGCTACTTTCTGGAAGTCCCGAAGCCGATCATCTGTGCCGTCAACGGGGTTGCGGCAGGCGGCGGCCTGATCCTCGCGATGATGAGTGATCTGAGGTTCGCGAGCAGCAACGCATCGGTGACCACGGTCTTCCTGAAGCGGGGCCTCATCGCCGAGCACGGGTCGAGCTGGCTGCTGCCGCGCCTGGTTGGGGTCAGCAAGGCGCTGGACCTGCTCTGGATGAGCGACCGCCTGAGCGCCGAGCAGGCGCTCGAGATTGGCCTCCTCGATCGCATCTGCGAACCGGACGATCTCCTCGAAGCGGCAACCGCGTATGTGAAGCGGCTGGCGGAGACAGCGGCCCCGAAGGCTATCGCGGCGACCAAGAGCCTCGTGTATCGGCATCTCGGGGCCAACTACACCGACGCGCTTGTCGAAGCGGACAGGCTTCAGGGCGATTTCCTCGCGGCGCCCGACTCAAGCGAGGGCGCCCGGGCGTTCATGGAGAAGCGCGCGCCCAGGTTCGAGCGCCTCGGCGACTGACGCCAGCGCGTCTTCGTGCCGCTATGGGCGTACCGCGCGTTTTGGTCTGTCAGCAAGCTTCTTCAGGAGTGGCTGCGCCATCTTGATCCATCTGCACGCGAGTATCCGCGTGTCTCTGGGATCGATGAGATCAGTGACGTCGCCGTGATGGGCTGCCCGAATGGGTGAGCGCAGCTTGAGCAGGCGTTCCTCGATCGCTTCGCGATGCGCGTCCGGATCGTCCGCCGCCTCGATTTCCCGCTTGTAGGCTGCCGCGACGCCGCCTTCGATCGGGATGCCGCCCCATTCGCCGGCGGGCCAGCCGTATCTCAGGTTCAGGCCATCCGCGCCGAGGCTGTGCGGTGCGTCGGCGGCGACGCCGTAGGCTTTGCGCACGCAGAACTCGATCTTCGGAACCTTTGCTTCCGCGCTCGCGATCAGCGCCCGGATGCCTCGGCGCATCGTCGCGATGCGCTCGGCGTGACTGCCGAGCATGAAACCTGGCATGTCGAGAAAGATCACCACAGGGAGGTTGAACGCGTCGCAAAGATCAACGAAGTGTGTGTACTTCTCAGCCGCGAACCCGTCCATTGCGCCCGCTTTCTTCAGCGGATCGCTGCCAATGATTCCGACGGAGTAGCCGTCCAGCCGCGCAAATCCGGTGATCAATGCGCCAGCCCAATGGCGCCGCATTTCGAAGAACTCGCCGTTGTCGACAACGTGGGCGATGAGCTTGCGCGGGTTGTAACCCTGGCGGCGGTTGGTGGGAATGATGTTCAGCAGCTCCTCCGGACGCCGGTCGGGGGGATCCCCCGTCTCGACCCGGGGTGCGACGTCGCTCGTTGTGTTCGGCAGGTAGGACAGGAACTGCCTGATCTGCTCGAACGCTTCCTCCTCGGACTCAGCCTCGTTGTCGATCTGACCGCTGTCATGGACGTGCATCCGGTGACCGCCGAGCGACTCCTTGTCGAGCGTCTCGCCGATCGCCCGGCGCACCACGGGCGGCCCGGACGGGAAGATCTGGGACTGGCCTTTGATCATCACGGTGAAGTGCGACATCAATGCAAACGCGGCCGGAGCGCCCGCGACGGAACCCATGATGCCGGCCGCGACCGGCACCTTCTGCATGAGTTCCACACCGCGCGCCCACATGTCGCCTGACGGCAGGCCCATGTGCCCCGCGGACTCGTCCGACTTCGAGCTGTGCCCGACACCCTCGACCAACTGGACGTACGGAATGCCGTATTGCAGTGCGAGTGGCTGGGTGAACTGCCTTTGGTGCTTGTGCACGTTGTGCGGGCTGCCGCCTGAGATGGTGAAATCGTCGCCGCCAATCGCCACCGGGCGCCCGTCCAGTTCGCCGACGCCCATGACATAGGCGCCAGGCGTGAATTCCCTGAGGTTGCCGTCTTCGTACTCGGCCGCGCCCATCATGGGCATCGCTTCGAGGAAGCTCCCCGGATCAACCAACTTTTCGATGCGCTCCCGGATCGTCAGGCGCCCACCACGATGCTGACGATCCACGCGCTCCTGGCCGCCCATTTCGGTGGCGAGATCCTTGATGTAGTCGATCTCATCGATCGCCCCTTCCCAGGACTCGCCGGGTTTCCAGCTCTCACGGTCCTTGTCGATTGGCATGACGTTCTCCTCTCAGTGCTGCGCCGAGATTAACTGTCTCGCGGTGAACATGCGCGCGCGCTCCTTAGGTACAGTCGCACTGAGCAACATTGATGACGACCGGAGTGACCCTATGTCCGTGCAATTCGACAATCTTGGTGAAGGCTACGCACGTGACGGCGTGGCTGTACTGAAAGGCGTGCTAGACGATGAAACGATGGCGCGTGTTGACGCAGCATGGCGCTGGAGTGCGGCACAGCCGTCGCCGAACCTGCAGGATTTTTCGGCGCGTGATGATGAAGACTTCATTGCGGACACGGGGTACTCGATTCGGGAACCCGTCTACGAGGCGTTACTGCGGGATACGGTCATCCCCGACATCGCAAGGGGCCTCTTTGGCGGCGAGAGCGAGGTCTGGTTCCTTGGCGAGCAGATCTTCCTGAAACAGGGTCCGTCCGGGAGCAGGCGCACACCCTGGCATCAGGACACGCCCTACGGCAGCTTTGAGGGGCCAATGCTCGCGGCGATCTGGATTCCCCTCGAACCGCTCGCACGGGAGGGGAGTCTCGAAGTGGTGCGCGGCTCGCACCGTGGTCAGACGTTCAACGGCTCGCGTTTTGAGCCAGGTGACGACACGGCCCCGCTCTATCCCGAGAGTAAACTGCCGCGACTGCCTGACATCCAGGCCGAACGCGACGAGTGGGACATCGTGGGCAGCGAGCTCGATCGGGGTGATGTGATCGCGTTTCACATTGGCTGCCTGCATGCTGGGGGTGGCACTCCACCGGGCGAACGGCGCCGGACACTCGTCCTGCGCTTTCTCGGTGAAGACGTGGTGTGGGTGGAGCGGAACGAGACGCCCCACCCGGACTCATCGGTTGCGAGGCGTGCCCGCGCGGCGGCGGCGAGTGGTCAACCCGCGCGGCAGAAGGTGATGCCGTTGGGTGAACCGGTCTGGCAATCGGGGCGATTCTCGCGAGTGCGTCCATGGAGCGCCGGCTGACCCACATGCCCACTGGGTTCTTGGGCACCCACACTGTCTTGGGGTTCTTGGACACCCATGGGTGGGTTTTTGGATGGTAGGTAGGTGGACGCTTGGACACCCAAGGGGCGCAGGGCGGGGAGCGGAAGCTTGGAAAGGGGAGGATGCGGAAGCCTGGACACCCACACGGAGTAGAAAGCCGCAGCCGCTGCCGTCGATGTGGCTAATCTCCGTCACCGGATTGATGGTGTCGGTGACGAGAGTCCCACGACCCGACGCCTTCGCACATGACGGCGTCTGAAGCACACTGCGCCACACGGGGTATCCGGCCTACAGGAGTCTTGTGGGTGTCCAAGGCCGTGGGTGGGTGCGTGGGTGTCCAAGGCCACACGTCGCTCGCTCGGCACTACGCCGCGGCCAAGATCAGCCAGAACATCGATGGAACAACCGACACTCAGAACGGTTGTGCTGAGCCGCGTGCTGTTCCGCTCAGCGCGCCTTACTTCCTGCTCGCCGTTTTGCGTTTGGCGCGCTTGCGCCGAGCGGCCGCTTTCTTCTTCGTCAATGTCTGTTTGCCGTCGTTCCGGTAGGGCCCGAGCGTCGGACCGCGTGCCGACTTGGGGTCGCTCACGAAGACATCGGAGAATCCCGCGGCCATCCATTCCTCCTGCCTGGTTGACCAGACGGAGAACATGCGAGCGACTTCTGGGTCTTCGGACAGCGCAAGCCGCTTCGGGATGAGTCCTCGGGAGAATGCCCAGTCCGTCAGCGCGAGAGGCTCGCCGTTGCCGGTCCGCAGGCTACCGTCGGCGTTGCGCAACTCGCCCGCGCGGGCGAACACGTGATGGAGAATGCGCCGGCTGCGCTGCTTCGAGGTGTCTTTCTCGAGTGGGTCCATCCGGGTGTGGATGGTCGATCGGTCGACGATGCAGCAGGTCCCGGCGGGCCCCCAGATGGGCACTTCGCCGTACTCGTCGCCGAGGACGTCGCGGAGTCGCTGGATGTTGTGCGTGCGGCGACTCTTCGGGACAACCGCGAATGCTGGCGTCGTCCGGTCAACGTCCGTCAGGTACGTGAAGGTGCTCAGCATGTCTGGCGGACCGTATGGTCTGCGCGTTTGGCGTTGATCGAGCGTCAGCAGGCCCCCGCTGCAGTCGTCCGGATGGAACTCCATACCGTAGTCGGAGGTCACCGGCTGCCAGCCGCGATAGTTGAACTCGATATGGCGGGTGTTCTCTATGCCGCCCAGGATGCGCGCGACGAGCGGCAGCGTCTTCGGGTGGAATACGGTGCCGTCAAACTCCGGATAGTTGAGCAGCGGGAACAAGAGCTGGCCCTGGCCAGGCACGTCGATCTCGGCCCCGCGCTCCGCGTTGAACGCATCACACACCGCGTTGAGCGCCGTCACCTCGCCATCACTCAGCTGACTGACGACGACGTAGCCGTGCTCCTCATAGAAGTCGAATGCTTCGTCAAACTGCGCCACCGGGTCGAAAGGCGGCGGGTGGTGCTTGATGATGCCGAAGCCCTGCACGCCCTCGACGGGCATGTTGCCAAGGCGGCCGCTCAGGTCCCGTGACGCCTTCTTCTGCCCACCTTCCTGCTTCGCGATGGTGGAGATGGGATCGCTGATGTTGTCCTGCACGAGGGCTCCTCACCCGGTATGACTGAGGCCTAGTGTGCGAGTTTCGACGGAATCAGGCAAAGCGTGGATGTGCGTCACGCCCCAATGGCTTCCTCGCGTTTCAGCATCCGGACGGCAAGGGCGAGGTAGTCCGACTCTGTCACCATTCCGATCAGGACATTCTGCGCGGGGTCGACTACAGGCAGGCAGCTGATTTTGCGGTCGTACAGGATCGTTGCAGCTTCGGACAGAGTTGTGTCCGGCGCGACTGACTGCACATTGCTCACCATAATCTCCGCGACCGGGAGCGTCAGGAAGTTGACGTTGGTCAGACTTGCCATGAGGTCCTTCTGGGTGACCAGCCCCACGACTCNGTCATCCTTGAGCACTGGGACGTGTCGAATGTGAAGACTGCGCATCAGATTCCACGCGGCTTCCAGNGTGTCTNCCGGGCCGAGCNTCGCCGGNTGCGACGCCATGANTTCGCGNACGTCGGACATGNTCGNGCTCCCGTTGATGTCAGGTCCGATCTTCCGCATCCGGTAACAGGCGCTGTTGATCTGCATCAACGGAGGGGCGGGGTCTGCCGCGCGGTCCGCGGCATCAACGGTCCGGAGGCGATGCCCTCAAATCGCTCAATCTTCGAATATTCAGGTGACGTCACCGTCAACAACCTCCCGGCCACGCTCGAGACCCTCGTGCGGCCGGGTGATGTCGTCCGCACAGCTGCGCGCAGCTACGTGATCTTCATTGCCGACAAGGACGCGTTCATCCTGCGCAGTGACTCCGAGATGCAGATTCCGGGTGGTGGGGCACCGCAACCGGGGTACACCCTCAATCGGGGCAAGGCCCTCAGCGCGCTTGCGTCACGATGCGGACGCCGACGGCGTTTGTCGGTATCCGGGGCACGGGCATCTACATTGAGTCTGACCCGGGCGTTTCCTACGTGTGTACCTGTTACCGCGTCACCGACATTGCCTCAGCCAACAACGCTTCCGTCGTGGAAACGGTCGAAGCGGAGCACCACCACGCGCCGAAATACGTGATCGACGATGGTCGCGGACCCCGCATCGAGCCTGCACCGTTCAAGAACCATGACGATCAGGAACTGCTGCTGATCGAAACGCTGGTGGGGAGCTCGACCCCGTACGCGGTACCGAGGCGCCTGTCCCGTTCGAGGACCACCTACTACTAGTACCCGCAAGGCCGAGCAACGAAGAGGCGAAGCCGTTCAGCGACGAAACAGGCCAGCGAATAAGCAACGAACCAGCAACGAACCAGCAACTCAGGACAGTCGTTCGCACCCGGGTCCGCCTCGTTCTGGCCGCGTTCAGTGGTGCCTATACAGACATCGCGGCCTGACGTACGCTGGCTCGATGGTTGCAACTGCATCTGTCTACAGCCCCTGCCGGCTTGTTCTGCTGGTAGCGCTGCTCTGCCCCGTGGTCGGATTGGCGGAAGGGGACGCTGACGACAGGGCCCTCGGCAGTTTCGATCTCACCGAATTTCGCTTTGCCCGGGTCGAGTACGACAGTGTGGGCGGTTGGGGCCAGGCGTTCTACAGCTTCGAAGGTCGCATCTGGGACCGTTGGGAAACGGACTATCCGCAGGCGGAGCAGAATTTCGGCAAGCGACTGTCGCAGCTGACGCGCGTCTTTGCCGGGACGCAACCAGCGCGTCGACGTCTGACGGCACCGGATCTGGGCGACTTCCCGATGCTCTTCATGTCCGATGTCGGCTACATGGATTACAGCGCCGATGAGGTCCGCGCCATGCGCGACTATCTTGGGAACGGTGGCTTCGTATGGGTGGACGACTTCTGGGGTGACGCGGAGTGGGGCAGCTTCGAGCGCTTCATGCGTGAAGTGTTGCCCGGCAAACGCTGGCAGGTTGTGCCGATCTCCCACGAGGTCTTCAAGACGGTGTTTGACATCGACGAGATGCCGCAGATCCCGGCACGAACGTTCGCGCGCGGGTTCTTCGGGAGCCGAACCGCGGAGCCGGCCGGAATGCATCGGCAGCCGTCCGGTAGCCTCGAGACGGCGACGATGCGGGGCTGGTTCGACGAGGACGGGCGTCTGATGGTCATCGGTACGCACAACACCGATGTGGCTGACGGCTGGGAAAGGGAGGCCTACGGCCAGTGGTACTTCGAGCGATTCAGCACGCGTTCGTACCGCCTGGGGGTTAATGTCGTCACCTACGTACTGACGCACTGAGGCGTGTGTGCACCCATGGCTGGCGGCAACCGCGCATGACGAACTGGATCGCCTGGCTGTTTGGCGTGCCGGCCGAGGCACTTGCCCAGGGCGAGATCGTGTTCGACGGCATTGTGTCGCCGGGCACTGCGCTGATCCTGGGGGCGTTGGCGTGCGGGTTTGTGATCCTGACGGGACTCTTTGGCCACAATGCGAGCCGCCTTGCCGTCGCACGCAGGGGCTCCGTGTTGGCGCTCCAGTGCGCGTTCATCGGTGGTGTCCTGGCGCTGCTGGCTGGGCCGGCGCTCGAAGTTGCGAGCCTGCGCCCGGGCGAAAACGCGGTTGCCGTCCTCATCGACACGTCGCGGAGTATGGCGCTGCCGGAGGCTGACGGCGCGTCGCGGCTCGAGGCGGCACAGGCGCTCCTGGACGACACGCTGCGGCCGGCCCTGAGTGATGTGGCCCGGGTTGTGGTCTTTGGTTTCGATGCCGGTTTGCGTTCCGGCACCGCGCTCGATGCGACCGGTGCCGAGACCCGTTTGCTCGAGGCCGTGCAGATTGCACCGGACGCGTTTGCCGCTGAAGCACTTGCGGCGGTCGTGGTGCTGAGCGACGGCGCGGACACCACGGGGACAACCGGGCAGATCGAGAGTCCCGTGCCGGTGCATACAGTCGGAATCGGGCCCACTGAAATGCCGGGCGAAGTGCGTATCGGGCGGGTCGCGTTGCCATCTTCGGTGACTGCGGAATCGCTCGTCACCGCTCGGGTCACGTTGCATCACTCGGCGGCTGGGAGCCCGGCGCGCGTCGAGATACGGGAAGGCGACCGTCTGCTCGCCGTTAAGGCGTTGGATCTGGATGCCGCGCGGCCAACCGAGACGGTGGAACTGAGCTTTGGAGCCGGCAAGGCCGGCCTGCACGATCTCTCCGTCGGAGTCGTGGCGGAGTCAGATTCGCTTGCGGGGAACAACCGGGTCATGCGTCTCCTGACGGTGCAGGACAGGCGTCACCGAGTGCTCTACGTCGAAGGCGCGCCACGTTGGGAGTACAAATACCTGCGGCGCGCGCTTGCGCGGGATGACGTGCTCGAACTCGTCAGCTGGCTCCGCACGACGGAACGGAAGACCTACCGTCAGGGAACCGGCAACACCGAGCGACTGGTCAATGGTGTCCCCCAAAGCGCCGATGCGCAGTTCGACTTTGATGTCGTCGTGCTCGGCAGCGTCTCGGCGACACACTTCAGCCCGGAGCAGCATCGCTGGCTCGAGTCGTTTGTCGCGGAACGCGGCGGCAGCCTGTTGGCGCTCGCCGGGCGCGAGTCCCTTGCGGATGGTGGATGGGATGTCCAGCCGCTGGCCCGCGCGCTGCCCGTTGTGATCGACCGTGAGACATCCCCAACCTACAAGTCCCTTGGAGAAGCGATCTGGACCGTCACGCCGACGACGGCGGGCCGCCGGGCTTCGCTCGTCCGCTTTCTCGATGCCGAGGACTCGGACGTGTGGGACAGTCTGCCGCCACTTGCGGACTTTCAGAGCGTGGTTGGTCTGAAGCCGGCCGCGACTGTACTTCTGGAGCTTGCGGACGGTGCAACCGCGCGCCCCCTGCTTGTGATGCAGCCGTACGGATTGGGGACGGCGGCGGTCCTGGCCACCGCGACGACCTGGCGCTGGCAGATGCGGACGCCGCCGGACGACCCGCGCCATGAACTCTTCTGGCGTCATCTCATTCGGCAACTGGCCGAGGACGCGCGCCCCGGGCGCTCACTGCGCGTCGAGGAAGAGCAGCCGGGGAGGCTTGCGGTTCGCATTGCGCTGCCGCCCGGCGCTGATCCCGCGGACGCACGCGCGACGCTGGTGACCGAAGGCGGCACGCCCCGCAGTTTCGCGCTGGAGACGGGCGCAAGTGACGGAGTGCTGCAGGGCTCCGTCGATGTGCCGCCCGATGGGGTGCACCGGGTTGACGTGCGGACCGGTCCTGACGGGTCGTCTGCGCCGGTCATGACTCGCTTCGCACGCACCGGAGGTACCCCTGTTGAACTGCGCAGCCCGGTGCGAGACGACGGTTTGCTGGAACGCCTCGCGGAGGCAACAGGCGGACGGCATTGGGATGCGCGCGACATTGCGGCGCTGGTGGAGGACATCCGCTACGGCGGCGCTGGGGTCCGCACCGTTGAGACAATCCCCCTGTGGAGCGCGCCCGTGCTGCTGTTGTTCCTACTGGCTCTCAAGGGCCTCGAATGGGCCATCCGCCGCGGAGGAGGCCGAATATGAAGGTGCGTTGTTTCCCGGAGCTCGGATTCGTGATGCTGGCAAACCTGCTGGCGCTGCCGTCCCAGGCCGCCGAGACGAGAGCGCTGGTCGTCTCCGGCCTTGGTGGAGAACCTCTCTACGAACAGCAGTTCCGGGAGTTGTCCGAGCGTGTCGCGCGCGAGTTCGACCAGGTCATGCCACACGTTGTGTTGCTGCACGGTGAGATGGCGAGCCAGGCCCAGATTCGGACCACGTTCGAGGCGTTTGCCGAGCGGAGTGGCCCGCGTGATTCCCTGGTCTTCGTTTTTGTTGGCCACGGCTCGTTCGACGGCAAAGCGTTCCGCTTCAACGTGCCTGGGCGCGACTTTGACGCGCGGGCCCTGCAGGGCTGGCTCGAGGCGGTGCCGGCCCGCGAACGCGTGGTCATCGTGACGGGGAGCGCGAGCGGCGCCCTGCACGAGGCGTTCGACGGCTCGGACGTCTCCCTCTTCACAGCCACCCGAAGCGGCAACGAGAAGAATGCGACTGAATTCCCCGATCACTTCGTCGATGCCCTCGGTGCGGAGGCGGCCGATGTCGACAAGGACCGATTGGTGTCGGTGGAGGAGGCGTTCATGTACACCGAGTCCGCGGTCGGGCGTCATTTTGAACAGACCAGGCAGCTTGCGAGCGAACACGCGCGCCGTTCCGGTCCCGAGACGGCGCTGGTACTGGCAAAGGTCGAATCGGACCCGCCTGCGCCCGGCACGAGGATGCGGTTGCCAAAAGACCGTGACGACCCCGCGCTCGAACGTCGCGCGGAAATCGAGGCGCAGATTGAAACGCTGCGGACGGAGAAGTCGCGGCTTGGGCCGGCTGAGTATTTCAGTCAGCTGCAGGAACTCCTGCTGGAACTCGCCATGGTCGAACAGCAAATCGAGGACGGGAAGGTGGGCTTCGACGACATCTTTGCCGAACAGCCGGAGGATACGTCTGAGTGATGCGCGCGGGCTGTCTGACGATGCTGCTTTTGCTCGCTGCCGTGTCCGCCTCGGCGCAGGAGCAGACGGCTGCACTCGACACCTGCATCGCGGGTCTGCACTCCGCATCGGGTGCCGATGCCTGTCTGGTCGAGCTGCTGAGCATCACGACCGAGCCCCTCGTGAGAGCGGAAGCGTTCCTTGCGCTTGGTGACCGGCAGCGGGCTCACCGAGAGTTTCGCGCTGCCGTGCGCGTGGGGGACAGCGCCACAGTCCGGACTCGCTGGGGCATGCTGTATCTCGCCGCACACCAGTACGCGGACGCGGAATCGATGTTTCAGCAAGCGCTGGCGCTTGCGCCGGGCGACCCGGCTGCCCTGACCGGGCAGGCGCTTGTTGCGCTCTGGGGTTTCGATGCGCGTGCACGCGAGCTTGCGGGCGCCGCTCTGGCGCGTGACCCGAATCACGCAGATGCCCATTTCGTGGTCGCGCGCCTGGATATTGAGAGTGGTGACACGGATGCGGCACGGGCGCGTCTCCTGCCGCTCACGGAGCCGTCGATACCAAGGCTGGCACGGCTCGAAGCCATGGCCCTGCTGGCCTCCGCCGATCGCCTTGAAGGCATCGAGGCAAGCGTATGGACCACGCGCGTGCTGGACCTCGCTCCGAAGTATGGGGACGTCTACAGACTCCCCGCGCACTTCCTCGTGTTGCTGCGCAGGTACGAGGAGGCCGTCGAACTGTTGCGACTCGCGGTCGGTATCGACGCAGACAACTACGCTGCGCACGCTGCACTTGGCGCGAATCTGCTCCGCATCAATCGCATGGCGGAGGGACGTGAGCATCTCGAGGCCGCGTGGCAGGGAGATCGGTTCAACGCGGAAGTCGTGAACATGCTCCGCCTGATGGATACGCTGCAGGGTTTCGATGAGTTGCGCGGTGACGGTCATCTGCTGCGCCTTCACCCGGCCGAGTCTGCGGTGCTGGGCCCGTTGATGGTGAAAGCGATCAACCGGGCGGCGGTGGGCATGGCCGAACGGTATGACCTGGATCTCGAGCGCCCGGTCGTGGTCGAGATGTACCGACGCCACGACGACTTCGCGGTCAGAACTGCGGGGCTTCCTGGTATCGGGATTCTTGGTGCGGCGTTCGGAGATGTCGTCGTGATGGACGGCCCGTCTGCGCAACCCGCCGACTACTTCGACTGGTACAGCGCGCTGTGGCACGAGATCGCACACGTTTACACCCTGAACGCGACCAACAACCGTATTTCCCGCTGGTTTTCCGAGGGGATCAGCATGCTTGAAGAGTGGCGGCACGGGCCATCGCGGCGGGAATCCGTCAGCATGACGTTCCTGCAGGCGTACTCCGAGGGCAGACTGCTCCCCATTGCCGAGTTGGAGAACGGCTTCATCCGGCCGGTCTACCAGGGGCAGGTGGAGGTGTCCTATGTTCAGTCAGGCCTGGTGTGTCTGATGATCGGGGATCACTGGCCGGAAGGCATCGTAGCCATGCTGAAGGTCTACCGGGACGGGGGCGATACCGAAGACGCGGTGCGCGAAGGACTCGGGATCGAACCCGCAGAACTCGATGAACGTTTCGCGGACTGGTTGCAGGTCCGGTTCGTGGATCTGGGCAGCGACTTCGATGGCTATATGGCGCTGAGGCGGGAGACGCACGGCGCGCTATCAGAGTCGGATTGGGAGACTGCCCTCGTTCGTGCGCAGGCGTCTGTCGCGAAGTACCCGGCGTTCGTGGGAGACGGGAGCCCCTGGCTCGAGGTCGCGCTCGCTGCGAACAAGCTGGGTCGGACAGACCTCGCGCGTGAGGCGCTGGTCGAATACTGGCAGCGGGGCGGACGCAATACCGCGGCTCTGGACGAGCTTTCCGGGACTCTCGAACCGGCGGAACCAACGCTGACGGATATTCTGCAGACGCTCTCCCAACTCGACCCGCTCAGGGAAGAGCGCCATATTCGGCTTGCGGAACACTCAGAGTCGCAGGGTGACCTGACGCGGGCGCTCGCGGCGCGGCAGGCGGTCCTTGCGCTTGGACCGTATGACACGGCGGGGGCGCGCTACGAGGTTGCCCGACTGCTCTTCGAACTGGGGCGGATGGACGACGCGCGTCGTCAGGTGCTGGAAGCGCTCGAAGTCGCCCCGCGATACAGAGAAGCATTGAACCTGTTGCTGGAGATCGAGACATGACGGACACAGACGCGGAACACGGTGCGGCCGAGGCACGCGTGGCGGCGTTCGGCGCCACGATGGAGCGGATTCGAGAGGAGCTCGGCAAGGTGATCGTCGGGCAGGATGCCGTCCTCGAACAGCTGTTGCTGACCGTACTGACCGGGGGGCACTGTCTGATCACCGGACTGCCCGGAACCGCGAAGACACAGATGGTGCAGGCGCTGGCCAGTACCCTCGGCCTCGACTTCAAGCGCATCCAGTTCACGCCGGACCTCATGCCGTCTGATATGACCGGAACCGACGTCATCGACACGGACCCGGATTCGGGGCAGCGGGACTGGCGATTCGTTCCGGGCCCTGTCTTCACCAACGTTCTGCTGGCGGATGAAATCAACCGCACGCCTCCAAAGACGCAGTCAGCCCTGCTGGAGGCCATGGCGGAATCGAGTGTGACGGTCCGCGGCACGACCCACGCGCTGTCGCAACCGTTCGTGGTGCTGGCAACCCAGAATCCGATCGAACTCGAAGGCACCTATCCGCTGCCCGAAGCGCAGCTCGACCGGTTCATCTTCAACGTCGTGCTCGACTATCTCGACGCTGACAGCGAGGTTGCGGTGGTCGAGCGCAACACGCTGGGCAGGGGGTTGCCGCGAACGGAGACCTGCACCAAACCGGAAGCGCTGCTCGACTTCATGCAATTGGTCAGGGAAGTACCCGTCGCCGACTCGATCAACCGGCTCGCGGTTGCGCTCACGCGCGCGTCACGACCGGACTTGGGGGCCGCGCCCGATTCGGTCCGGCGCTTCGTGACGTGGGGCGCTTCGGTTCGCGCGGCGATTCACCTGGTATCGACTGCGCGGGCGCGGGCGCTGCTGCGCGGGCGTCTCCATGTCACACCGGAGGACATTCGCGCGTTGGCGCCGCCCATTCTGCGGCACAGGCTGCAGCTCAATTACCTGGCCGAGTCTGAAGGCATCACGGCCGACGATCTGATCTCCGAGATACTGGTCGGAACCCCTGACGCACAGTGAGCGACGCGACCCAGCCAACGCCGCCCAAACGCACAGCGAGGTTGCTCGATCCGTCGGTGCTGATTGGCCTCGCGAACCTCGAACTCGTCGCCCGTACGGTGGTTGAGGGTGTTCTGATTGGCCTGCATCGGTCGCCGCGCTTCGGGTTCTCCCAGGAGTTTGCGGAGTATCGGGCCTACGAGCCGGGGGACGACGTCCGACACATTGACTGGAGCGCACTCGCCCGCACGGACCGCGCGTACGTCAAGCGCTACTTCGGTGACACCAACCACCACTTGCTGGTGGCGATCGATGCGAGCGCATCGATGGGTGTGGGCCTCGGACCCAGTGTTTCGAAGTGGAACTACGCGCGGTTCGTCGCGGCCGCGCTGATCTACGTTGCCGCGCGACAGCACGATGCCGTTGGCCTGTTTGCCTTTTCCGGCAAAGGCGAGCGGCTTTGGCCGCCGACGACGCGGCAGCTGCACATTGGGCGGCTGTACCACGAGCTTGAGCAGCTGGTGCCTGGCGGCGGCGGATCGACCGCGCGCGCCTTCGACGTGTTTGCCGAGCGGGTGCGCAAACGCACGCTGTTCGTGTTGGTGTCGGATTTTCACGAACCTGTCGACGAGCTGCGCGCGAGGATCGCGTCACTGGGCCCGCGCGGTCATGAGGTGCTGTTGATTCAGGTGCTCGACGAGCGCGAACGCGAACCGGGTCTGCGCGGCGTTACCTTGCTCGAAGACGCCGAGACCGGCGAAGCGTTGCCGGTGTCGCGGGCGGGTGCAGCCGAGTACGCCGATCGGCTGAAGGCACACGTGCGGTCGGTGCACGATGCCGCGCGGAGCCTTGGCGCGCATCACGTATGCGTCTACACGGATGAGCCGCTGGACCGGACCCTGGCGGACTATCTGCGGTTTCGGGCGAGGGCCTGATTCATGTTTCTGGCTGGCGGCATCCTGTTCGCAGCGGTCCTCGTTGGGGTACCCATCTGGCTGCACCGGATGCGCCGCCATGCCGGTGAAAGGCAGGTCTTCGCATCGCTGCGCCTCATGCGCGGTGACGACCTGCCAACCCGCAGTGAGCCGAGACTGCGGTACCTGTTGCTGATGGCGCTGCGTATTCTGGTCATCATCGCGGTGGTGTTTGCTTTTGCGCGGCCTGCCATCGAGCAACCGCCGATCGGTACGACAGGTGCCGCTGCCCGACTGATCGTCGTCGACACATCCTTTTCCATGAGCGCGGAGGGCGTCATGGACGACGCCCGTGACATCGTAAGCGAAGTTGCGGCGAACGCCGCAGGCCCCGTCTCATTGGCGCTGGCAAACGGGCAAGAACTGCAGTTGCGCGTGCGCGATGGGACACTGGCGGAGGTGCGCAACGCGGCTTCCCGGATGAGCGCGGTCGATACGAGACTGACCTTCGCCGCGCTCGCAACCCAGGTGGGGGCGATGGTGTCGACGCTTGGAGACACGGGCTCGCTCGAAGTGCATCTCGTCTCGGATTTCCAGCAAAGCGGAATGCCGGAACAGTTCAATCGGCTGCTGCAACAGGCCAGCTGGCGATTGGTGCTCCACCCGGTGGGCGGCGCGGATGCGGGGAACGTCTCGGTCGAGTCGCTCTCGGTTCGGGAGCGCGGCCCGACAGTCGAGGTTCGGGTGGGTGTCCGCAGTCGGGGATCGATCGACGGACGTACGGAACTCACGCTCCGGAGCGACGATACGACGGTTCGTGTACCGATCGCGCTTGCGCCGGGTGCACTGACGTATCACACGGTGAGCATTCCCGTCGGGAGTGCCATCACCGCCAGTGTTAGCGCGTCTGGCGTCCTGCTAGGCGACGAGGTCCGGCGTGTCACGCGTCACGAAGCGCAGAACAACGTGACGGTGATTGCAGAGGCGGGTGAGGGCGACAGCGGGACGCGATTCCTGACGACCGCGTTCGAGTCCGTCGGCGTCGCGAACGTGCAGACGGTTCCGCCGGACACCATTGGCCGACTCGGAGGTGAAGTGCTGGTCGCGGTGGACCCCGGCGGCTGGAGTCCGGCTGCGATCCGTGCGCTGCGTGATCGGGTTCGCGGCGGAGCGAGTGTGTTTGTCACTGCGGGTGCGCAAACTCGGCGTGCGGGCCGCATGGCGTTGCCGGATCTCAGCGTGTCGGCGTCGCGCCTCGTCGCCTCGCGCAGCCGTGTGGTCGCGGTCGACGGGACACACCCGCTACTCGCCGGGCTGGGCGCGGGGGACATCGAGGTGTACCACCGTGTCTATCCTGTCGACGCGCCTGCGGGTCGTATCATCCTTGCGACCGAGGACGGGCGGCCATTCCTCGTCGAGTACCCGATGGGCGCGGGACGTGCGCTCGTGCTGATGACAGCCGCTGATCCGGCGTGGAGTTCCTTTGTCGTCGATGCCGCGTTTGTGCGCTTCACTGAAAATCTCGTGCACTACCTCGCCGGGGGAGTGTTGCCTGCCGCCGTCGACGCCGGCGCACCGCTGCGCCTGGAGGCCCCCGCGCTGCAGATCTTCGATGCTGACGGAACTCGTATGCTCGGGCTTGCGGGGATGAGCGGCCAACGCAGCATCAGCCTGGACACCGTGGGTTTCTACACGGTGCACACCGCGGGCACCCGTCGGATGCTCGCAGTCAACACCCCGGTGGCTGAGTCGGACCTCACCCCCGCACCGCCCGATGTGCTGGAACGCTGGCAGACTGCTCAGGCGGGCGCAGGGCAGCCGAATGGGTCGATGACGCCGGGCAGCCTCCTGGAGTTTGCGCCGTGGCTATTCGCTTTCCTCGCGTTGTTGGCGGTCGCGGAGTCCGCCCTCGCGAACATGACCGCGCGCGCTGGCATCCGGGCAGATCCGGTGGACAATGGCATTGAACCCATCAGCGAGGCTGCCTGAGTGATCCTGTCTGAAATGGTCGATGACGTTTCGGCACGGCTGGTATGGCGCCTCCGGTCTCGGCTCGCTCTGGCGACTGCACTGTGGTGTGTGCTGGGCACGGGGCTGATTTCGGTTGCGTTTGTCACGCTCGTGCCGACGGCCTCCGCTGTCGACACGACGCGCTTCGCGTTCGTCAGCGTCGGGCTTGCGGCACTGGTTCTCGCGGTCATTGTTCTGCGGCCATCGCGTTCGTCGACGATCGATTGGCTGGAGGCGTCGCTGCCGCAGTTGGAGGGGCGCCTGCAGACCTGGCGGGATGCCACGACGCGTGACACGCGAACGGTACTCACCGGTCTGCTCGAGACGGAACTCGAGCGCGAACTGGGTCGCATCGAGGCACGGGCGCTCGTGACCCCCGCGACGGTGCTCTGGCCGCCGGTCGCGGCGCTCGCGCTGGTGGCATTCGCGTTGATGGCCGCGTCGGGAAGCGGAGCCTACCAACTGGCGGCCAAACGGCTCTGGCTCGGTGACGCCCTGAGCCTAGGTGCCCCGCAGATTGCCGTTCGCCCCGGCGACATTGTCGTGCCGCGCGGCGCGGATCTTGTGATCGACGCTGCAACGAGTGGATTCGATCCGGCGCGAATGACGATCCATGCCCGTTTCGAAGGTGGAGATCGCTTCGAAGTAGCGCCGATGTCGCGCACGGGGCCCGACACGCACAGCTTTGTGTTCGTGGCGGTCACGGATGCGACCGACTATTACGTCGGCTCTCCGGATCTCACGTCCGACCGATACCGCGTCAGGGTTGCGGACCTGCCCCGGGTGACGGCGGTGAGTGCCGATTACAGCTATCCCTCCTGGACGTGGCTCGAAGCCGAATCGAAGGAGTCAGGAGAACTTGCCGGAGTCGAGGGGACGCGGGTCGTACTGAACGCCACCGCTACCGCGCCCGTGGACGCCCCGGTTCTCGTCATCAACGGCGAACCCCGGAGAGCCGATGCCACACAGGCTGGAATCGCCGCTACGGTCACACTCGAAGACTCGGGAAGCTGGCATTTCGCGGTCGTCCACGAAGGCATCCTGACGCGAATCAGTGAGCGTTACCCCATTGCACTTCTGCGTGACGATCCGCCCGAAGTGACCTTCGCCTGGCCCGGACACGACCGACCCGCGTCCGCGATCGAGGAAGTTGGCATCACGTTTCAGGCGACGGACGATTTTGGCGTCGAGTCGCTCGACCTCAGCTATTCGATCAACGGCGGGCTCTGGCGCACGCAGACCCTCGAGCGATCGGGCGAGGTGACCGAGAGTTCCGGGAGCCATGTGTTTTTCCTCGAGGAGTTGCGTGTCCAACTGGAGGAGGAGTTTGGTGATCGCACGATGCGGCCGGGTGACATCGTCTCGTTCTATACAGAGGCACGCGATTACCAGAACACCACGCGTTCCTCGCTGTACTTCATCGACGTTCGGCCGTTCGACCGGCAGTACCGCGAGGCGCAGGACCAGCAGGGCGGCAACATGCAGGCGGGCGACGGGTTCGAAGTGGCCGAGCGCCAGCGTGAAATCCTTGCCGCGACGTGGAACCTGATCAAGCGCCGCGACACGGCCGGTCTGGACGGTGCGGATCGCGATCAGGTGCTGACTCTCGCGGCCATGCAGCGGCGCCTGCAGTCCCAGGTTCAGACGCTCATCACGCGGGCCGGAGCGCGAGACCTCGGCGATGGGGGTGAGCTGGAGACGTTCCTCGCGGAGATGGCGGCGTCTCTCGAAGACATGGATCCTGCGGCCGAAGAACTCGAAGACATCCGACTCGATGAGGCAATTGGGCCCGAGCAGCGTGCCCTGCAGCATCTCCTCGCGGCGGAAGCCACCATGCGTGACGTGGATGTTGCATTTGGTCAGAACGAAGGCGGCCGCGGTACGACAGGTCGCTCGCTCGATGAGCTGGTGGAGATTGAACTCGACCCGGAACGCAACCGTTACGAGTCCCCNGAGACGCCTGACTTCGNCCAACAGAACGNCCTGATGCCGAACGATGACTGGAAGGCGCTCGNGGAGCTGGCCTCGCGACAGCAACGACTGGCTGAACGGGCGTCCAGAGACCTTGCGGATCCGGTGTCACGCTGGCAGCAGGAGCGCCTGCAGCGCGAACTGGAATCCCTTCGGGAGCGGATCGACGAGCGCGGCAGCACGCGGCCGGAAAGTCGCGGCGGTGCGGCTGGGTCGACGCCGGAGCGCCTCGACAGGGCACTGCGTTCGATGGAGCAGGCGCTTGCAGAAGGCTCGGCCAGTTCCGCTCGGGAAGCCGGTGAATTGTTGGAGGAGACCGTAGACGCGATTCGTCAGGAAGGCGATGCGACGATCCGGGAACGCGTGGAACAGAGCCGGACCCAGGTTCGCGAATTGCTGGTGTCCCAGGCGCTGACCCGGGATCGCCTCGATGAACTGGCACGGGCGATGCGTGAAGCGGTCGGGCGCGGAGAAGATCTCCCCTACTATGATTTCTCGATGGAAGCCTGGGGAACGACCAAACGACGCATGCAGTCGGATCTTGCCGACGTCACGCGTGATCTCGAACACGTCCGGGACGCCCTCGGTGACCGCAATCCGGCGGCGGCCCGGGAACTCGGTAGGGCCCTGGATGACCTCTCGGACGGCGGGGTCGACGGTCGTCTGGCATATGTCGCCGCGGCATTCGAGCTGGGCCGTCCGCTGCTGGCCGGTACCCACGAAGCGGAAATCGAGCGGGCGCTGGAACGGCTTGCGGGCAAGCTGGAAACGACCGCTGCGATGGTCGAAGGAGGACGCGCCGATGGTGACGATCCTTTGACCCGACTGCGCACGCTTCGAGCGGAGCTCGGGCGTGACCCGTCTGGTGGTTCAGCCCCGGATGTCTCGCGGCGTCTCGATCAACTCCTGGCAAACATCTCGGGTTCCGGTGAGACCGCCCGGATTGATACGGAACTGGACCGTGCTCTCTACATCGCGCTCGGGACTGATTCCGTCAATACCGAAGTGCTGCAGCAACTGGTCGCCGGTCGAATCGATCTCATCGAGGCCCGACTGTTGCGTGCGGACAAAGCACCAATCAGGGCCCAGGTGCCCCGGGATCAGCTCCGGGACTCGGATACCGCGTCCGACTACTACACCCGGCTGAGCCGTGACGGGACGCCTTCCCCGTCGTCCGCCGCATCTGGCAGAGTCGAGTGACCCCGGTCAGGCAGACTTGAGCGCGAGGTCGGTCACGACGGCATGGTGATCCGAGACCACGTCGTCCAGCACGCGGTGAGCCGTGAACTCGAAACTGCGCGAGACCAGCACCCAGTCGAGGCGCCTCCCGAGTGACGATACGTGATGTGACCGGTATCCGGCTCCCAGGTATGCAGATCGAGCGCGGCAGCAACCTCGGCCAATGCTCTTGCGCCCATGCCCGCGTTGAAGTTGCCCGTCACGATCCTCGGACGGGAGCGGGCCGTCAGTGCGGTGACCAGTTCGCGCAGCTCTTTGCTTCGCTTCCTCGAGCTGAGGAAGTCGAGATGGAGCGAGACGAGATCAACTTCGAGTTCGTCGGCTCCGGGCCATGCAACGGTGGACACGACGAACCCTTTGCCCGGTCTCGCCAGGGGGCGATCAAATGCGAAGGTCTCCGCGGAGCGCATCGAGAGCTGGGAAATGAGCGCGGTGCCGTAATCCAGAAATTCACTGACGTGATGCTGGCCGCCAAAGTGATGGGCGTAACTCGCCTCGCGCGCGATGTAGGCGCCGTGATTGAACCGGCCGTTCCACACGGAGTTGTTGTCGACTTCCTGCAGGGCCACGACATGTGATTGTTCACGTTCGAGGACTTTCGCGACACGGGAAAGATTCGCGCGGGCGTCTTCTGCAGACTGGACCAACCCCCCCAACCGCGTGCCCGGCCGTGCGCCAGGTTCAGTGTCATGACGCGCATGTTGCATGCGGCATTTGGCGCCGACTCCGGGGCTGGTGAGAATGTGGACACATCACTCAGTGTAGTTGGGGGATGTGAGCGAATATTCAAGTCCGTGACGAGCGGTTGGCCTGAAGCGACGCGACGGACTGGCGACGCGCCCGAGGCCGCATGGACGCTCCGGACAAGAGTGCGGGTTCTCTAGATGTGATCTGTCAGTAGGTTGTTCATTCGGGCCTCAAGCCCCGAAGCTAATGAGTGTTCAAAGTCCATTGG
>PBVL01000021.1 GCA_002728675.1 Gammaproteobacteria bacterium | reverse complement strand
GCGGACCTACCGGCAGATCAGTCGGCAGCTCGGTGTCTCTCAAAGCACCGTCGGGCGGGTCCTACCGAAGTTGGGACTGAATCGGTTTTCGGAACTTGAGCCAGCGCAACCAGTCAATCGCTACCAGCACGAACATCCGGGGGGATCTGCTGCACCTGGACATCGAGGCGGGTCCCTTGGATCGAGACGCTGCCGCTGTCCGGGTGATCGAGCCCCGCGAGCAATAGCAGGAGCGTCGTCTTTCCGGAACCGGACGGGCCCACGACCGCAACGCTTTCCCCCGCGGCGATCTCGAGATTCACGGACCTCAGCACCGAGACGCGCGCGTGCTCGACCGGATAGCTCATTTCGATGTCTTTCAGCGCAATCATGTGCAGCCCCACTGCAACCCGACCGGCCGGGCGCAGGCCGAGAATAGTTTTTTCGGTGGGGACTTGCAGCCGCCACCACGGCTTCGCGTCAGTCGGGCGGGTCGGACGCTGCCTGTGCAGATCCAGCTCGATTCATCGTCGAGCGGACACCCGGGTACCGGGACCTCGGGGCACGAAGGCAGTACGCAATCCACCTGATGGCGGGGGCGAAGAGGACGAGCAGTGCTTCTTCAGCGGCGAAGCCGACGACCCGGACGACGACATCGGTCGGCAGAGCGTTTCGGCAGAGGCGCGCTGGCTCGACCCGGCACAAGGGACCACCGCCAGAGCACCTGCGCTGGCATCCGCGGCGGATGACGCTACCTGAACCCTCGCTCCGCGTAGCCGGTCCAGGGCTCGTGCGCGCCGATTCCGAACCCGGTGCGCAGACCCTCGTCGAGCCAGTCCCGGAAATCCGGATGCGCCTCGAGCGCATCGATTCCCCGCAGGGCCTCGTGCCAGGGTGAGGGATCGAACGCCACGCTGCGGTGTTCGTACTCTCCGGCTTCGATGACCCCGTAACATGCGAGCACGTGCCCACACCGGTTCTGGCCGACGCTGCCGGGGTTGATGAACCGCTGCCCGCTGATCGTCCGATCGAACTGGACGTGCGAGTGGCCGAAGAACACAAACGGACTGGCGCTGTCCGGCGCGAGCGCCATCACGTGCTCGTCGGGAGAATCAGGCAGTACGTGCCGCGGCCCGCCATCGACCATGCCGTGGTGCAGACACACCTCGACACCACCAACCGTGAACTCCCCTTTCGGCAGCAGCGCCTCAACCCAGGGGATGTGCAGGCGGTCGGTCGACTCGACAATCCAGTTGTTCAGGTCCAGCCAGCTCGACGGATAGTGTCCGTAGAGTGCCGGATCCAGTAGTTCGAGATCATGATTACCCATGATGGCGGGCCCCGGCGGCAACTGCCTGAGTAGCTCCAACACGCGATTGCCCTGTGGCCCCGACAGCACGGTGTCGCCGAGAAAAATCGAGGCATTCGCATCGGCCTCGGCCTCGAGGACTGCCTCCAGCGCGGCCGCGTTGCCGTGCACGTCACCGAGCACTAGGACCTTCACGCGTCGGCATCTTCGTCGTGTATCTCGACAGTGCCCGCGTCCCCATCAATGGTGAGCATCTGACCGTGACGAATCCGTTTGGTGCCATTGCCCACGCCCAGCACCGCCGGAATCCCATACTCACGCGCCACGATCGAGCCGTGTGCCAGAATGGACCCGACATCCGTCACAAGTCCCACAGCATGCGCAAACAGTTGCGTCCATGCGGGCGTAGTGAGGGGTGAGACCAGGATCGAGCCAGGCTCCATGTTCGCGAAGTCGGAGGGCCCGAGAATCACGCTGGCGCTGGCGGTCACGCGCCCGGAACTGACGGGGAATCCGCGCATCGTATCGCTGCCATCGTCGTTCTTGATCTGCGTTTCCTTGAACGCAATCCCGTCAATCTGGCTGGCTACTTCCGGCAGCGTACCGGGCGGATGATGGGCGCGACGCGCCTCGCGCAGCGCGCGGCGTTCCGCCGCAAGCTGACCCAGTTCCGGCAAGGCTTCACCACGCGCACGTGCCGCGATCGCCCCCTCGAGCTCTTCGGTCAAGAGATAAAACGTGTCCTCCGGGTCGCGAAACGTGCCCGCGTCGACCAACCTGCGACCCAGTTCGAACGCCATCGGCCGCAGCGTCGACCACGTATAGCCGAACAGAAACGCAACCTCCTCGCGGATGTAGTTGTATTTGCGCGCGAGCCACAGTCGAAAGCGGAACTGCCACCACGCCATGCCGGATAGCCGTGAGGTCAGCTCGCCGTATTTCTCCTCACGGATGCGCCTCGCCCGCTCATCCTGCTGAGCCGGGTCGTAGTCGGGATCCTGGACCATTGCCTTGAGCGTCGCGAACAGTGCGGCCGGGTCCTCGACCTGGGTGGGTACCACGAAGTCCATGCTGTAACCCTGGTGACCGTAGGTCCCGAGGTACGCTTCGATGCCGTCCAGGACTGCATGGGTGTCATTGCGCGACCGTAGCGCATCCATCAGGAATCCCGCGGGTGTCGTCAGCACCAGCCAGGTCAGGTCCTCGTTTGCGCGCACGAGTCTGGCAATCGCGAAGAGGTCGCGGTTGGCCTGCATCGTCCGGGAGTCGATACCGGACAGGAACTGCCCGCTGATGAACTGCTCGTTGGGAAGTGTTTCACGCAGGAAACACTGCAGTTGATCGTCCGTCGACTTTGCGACACCAAACGAGTGACTGGCGTTCGAGGACCAGTAGTAGCCCTCCTCGATGCCCATCTCGCGGATGCCCTCGAGCAGGGTTGCATCACTCGCCGCAGACGCGTCGACCGCAGCCCACTTCTCGCCCACGCCCACCAGGCGCGGTCGCGTGACTTCATGCCACTCCCCCAGTTGACGGTTGTTCCACTCGGTGTTGTTGAAGGCGACATAGGTCGGGTTGTCGCTCTCGGGGAAGGTCAGCCGCCAGGCAAGGCGATCCTGCTCCTCACTCGCCCACCAGGCATCGAACGCCTCGCGCTCCTCCGTCGGCAGGTCGTCCCTGAACTGCTCAACGTCAGCCTCGGACAGACGATCCCGTTCCTCGGGCGCGGGCCCGAACGACCGGATCTGCTTCCTGCGCCGGTCCGAGCGTTCCTCCGCCTCGCGCTCGGCGGCTTCTATTTCCTCTTCGGTCACGGGCGCCGGCTTGTCGAGATGCTTCGCCTGTTCAACGATCTGGGGGAAGTCGAAGCGCTGGTAGGCATAGCCGTTGACGGTGATGTACATCGGCCCTCCGCCCACCATCAGACTATTGCCCTTGCGCGGTGATTCCAGACCTTCCGTGAGGTACAGCTCCTCGAACAGCGGGCAGATCGGATCCGGCATGTTCTCGACGATCTGGCGGCGGCTGACAAAGCGGGCGGGTTCCGGGATCGTCCAGTCGGCGTCAATCGGCTGGACCGGGAGGTTGGTGATGGGGCGCGACTGGAGGATATGCAGCGTGCCGTCCGTGATCGCCCACTCGATGTCCTGGGGTACGCCTTCGTACAACGCTTCTATCGCAAGCGCGGTCTCGCCCAGCTCGCGCAATCCCCCTTCCGTGAGCGACGACTCCGCCTGACGCGACGGCTCAACCACCTCGAGCTTCACGCCCTGATCCGCATTGGCGACGATGCGCTGCGCCTTCGGCCCGAGCGCCGTCTTCTGCACGGACAGATCGTCGCGGCTGATCACGAACGTGTCGGGCGTCACCTGCCCGCTCACGACAGCCTCGCCCAGGCCGTAACTCGCGTTCACGATCAGTTCGCCGCGTTCGCCAGTCGCGGGATTCGCCGTGAACAGAATTCCGGAGACGTCCGAGGGCACCATGACCTGTACCACGACAGCCATCGCAACCGCGTCGTGATCGATGCCGTTCTGGTGCCGGTAGCTGATCGCCTGCGGCGTCCACAGGGACGCCCAGCAGCGGCGGACCGCCTCGATGACCGCCGCTTCGCCCGTCACGTTGAGGAAGGTCTCCTGCTGGCCGGCGAACGACAGATCCGGCAGATCTTCGGCAGTCGCGGACGACCGCACGGCCACCGCCGGCGCACCGGAGAAGCCGGCGTACGCATCAGCCACCGCGGCGGCAACGCGGTCGGGCATCGCGTGTGCACCAAACAGGGTCTGAATGTCCGCGCTCGACGCCTCGAAAGACATCCTGCGATCGACCAGCGCCGGCCGCGCAGACCGGATGATTCTACCCTGCAGGACGTGCGACTCGACGAACGCCCGGTAGGCTTTCGTTGTCACGTGGAAGCCGCCGGGGACGTTGAAGCCGGCGTTGGTCAGTCGTGCAAGAGAGCGGCCTTTGCCACCAACCACATCGAGTTGTTGTTGGTCAGTTGCCAGCGGAAGGGTGTATTCGGTCACAGCCTCATTCATCCGGTCTCGTGCGNACCCCGCAATATACACGCCCCCCCGCGTGATANNGTCAGGCGTCGGCCTGGCGCCACTCANNTTCGAACGCCACTCAACCTTGAACNAAAGGGGGTTCCATGCNACCGATCCTTGCCAGCCTGGTCGGGATGCTCCTCACCGCAACGACCGCGCAGGCCGCTGACGAGCGGACCGTGAACAATGGCAACCTGATCCTGCAGGATGTTCCAGCGATCCCGGACGAAGTGGTTCGGGACCTCGTGCGCTACCAGAACGTTCGCACCGCGGTGTTCATGGATTGGGACGCTGCGGGCGGGCTCTATTTGCTGACGCGTTTCGGTGACGTGCGTCAGCTCCATCACGTCAGCGAACCGGGCGGCATCCGCCGGCAGCTGACGTTCTTCAGCGAACCCGTGGGCTATACCGTGCGGCAACCGGGCGGCCCACGGCTCGCGTTCACGATGGACGCCGGCGGCAACGAGCTCGCGCAGATCTTCCTCCTCGACCCGAAGACGGGTGACGCGGAGATGCTGACGGACGGCGAGTCGCGCAACGGCGCGGTCGTCTGGGACAAGTCAGGCAAGCGGATCGCCTACCGCAGCACCCGTCGCAACGGGCGTTCGAACGACATCTGGATCATGGACGTCGATGCTCCGGAGAAGGCGCGCGTCGTCTTCGAATCGCCCGACGGCAGCAGTTGGTCCCCGGTGGAGTTCAGCGCCGACGGGCGGTTCCTGCTGTTCAACAACTACATCTCGATCAACGAGTCGAGCGTCCACCTGCTGGATCTCGGGTCAGGCACGTCGCGTCGACTCACGAACGTGACCGGCGCCAACGACGGAGCCGCGTTCGCGGGCGACGGCTACCTGTTCACGACTGACCGGAACGGCGAGTTCACACAACTCGCCTGGGCATCGCTCGACGACCCGGAAGAGGTGCGTGTCATCACAGCAGACATCCCCTGGGACGTCGAACTGGTCACTACCTCCCCCGACGGACGCCGCGGCGCATTCTCTGTCAACGACAACGGCCTCGATCGACTTTACCTGCTCGATCTGAAACGGCTGAGCTACGCACGGGTGGATTCGATCCCCGACGGCCTTCTGGGCTGGACGAGTTTCTCGTCGGACGGCCGCGCGCTCGCCATGTCGCTGAGCACGGCCGCGTCGCCAACGGACGCCTATGTTCTGGCCCTCAAGCGCAACCCGCTGCGCCACGGCTCGCTTACACGGTGGACGGAGAGCGAAGTGGGCGGACTGGACGCGGGCACCTTCGTCAGTCCGAACCTGATCCAATACCCGACGTTCGATGACCGCACCATTCCCGCGTTCGTCTACCGGCCAACAGGCCCGGGCCCGCACCCGGTCATCATCGCGGTCCACGGCGGTCCCGAGAGCCAGGCACGGCCAGGGTTCAGCAGCACCTATCAGATGTGGACGGGCAAGCTGGGTGCCGCGGTCATCCGCCCGAACGTGCGCGGGTCGTCCGGCTACGGCAAGAGCTACCTGCGCCTGGACAACGGCCGGCTGCGCGAAGACTCCGTGAAGGACATCGGCGCGCTGCTCGACTGGATCGCGACCCAGCCGGAGCTCGACGAGCGCCGCGTCGCCGTGTTCGGCGGCAGCTACGGCGGCTATATGGTGCTCGCCTCGGCCGTCCACTACAGCAACCGCCTCGTGGCTGCGGTCGACGTCGTCGGTATCAGCAACTTCGTGACATTCCTGACGAATACCCAGGACTACCGTCGCGACCTGCGTCGTCCGGAGTACGGCGACGAACGTGACCCCGACATGCGCGCCTTCCTCGAGTCCATCAGCCCGCTGAACCACACAGCGAAGATCCGCATTCCAATGCTCGTCGTGCAGGGGCAGAACGACCCCCGGGTACCGGTGACAGAGTCTGAGCAACTCGTTCAGCGCCTGCGCGCCAACGGGCAGAGCGTCTGGTACATGAACGCGCTCAACGAGGGTCACGGCTATCGCCGCAAGGAAAACCGTGACGTCTATCAACAGGCGGTGATGATGTTCCTCGACAGGTACCTGCACGCCCCCTGAATGCATCCGCCCGGCGGCCCCGGACGTAGGGGTTTGCATGTGGAGGCTCATCGTCGCTTGTTGTGTGCTCGTCGCCAGTGGCGCGGCTGCAGGTCAGTGCGTCGCGCTGACCGAGTTCGCGGCCGAGCCGGGCGACATCCGCTGGCGCACCGTGAACGACAACGTCATGGGCGGCCGGTCACGCGGCGGCTACCGGATCGAGGACGGTGCGCTCAGATTTCGCGGCTCGACCAACACCAACGGGGGCGGCTTCTCGTCAATCCGATCGGTCCCGAAGTCCCTCGCGCTCAACGGCGACGGACTGGCCCTGCGCCTGCGCGGTGACGGCCGGACCTATACCTTCAGGCTTGCCAGCTACACGATGCGCGCAACCTGGTGGGCGGAGTTCCCGACTAAAGGCGAGTGGGAAACCGTGTTCGTGCCGTTCGAGGCGTTTACCCCGCGCTGGCGGGGCACGCATCTAGCGGGGCCGGACCTGCGGCCCGAACTGGTCGACGCACTGGGGCTGATGATCTACGACAAACGCGACGGCGCCTTTGCCCTGACGGTCGACTGGATCGCGGCCTGCGACAGCGAGGCACTGGCTCTGGCCGCCCCGTCCTTCGGCAAGACGACGAGGCAACGCCCCTGGCCGGGGTGAGACCCTAGTTCATGAAGTCGGGCTCGATCGCCTCGATCCAGCGCTTCATGCCGTCCCAGTGACCGTGGCCGGTCGAGTTGCGCATCTGCGCCGCCATGGCCGCCGCGATGTCTTCCGGGATGAGCTGCATTTCCCCGCCTCCCGCCACCGCAAGCAGCTGATACATGCACGCGCGTTCCAACTGATAGACGTAGAGGTAGGCGGTCGCGACGCTCGGCGCGGTGATGAGCGCACCGTGGTTACGCAGCATCAGCACCCGCTTGTCACCCAGCGTCTCCGCCATCCGGAATCCCTCGGACTCACTGTCCAGCAAGCCGTCGTAGACGTCGTAGTACACGAGGTCATCGTGGAAAGGCGCCGACTGCTGTGACGAACGCGTCTCGAACAGCATGTCCTTGCGAATCGACATGGCGGTGATGTACGGGGCATGCACGTGCAGCACGCAGCGCGCGTCCGGGCGCGCCTGATGCACGGGGTAGTGGATGATCCAGCCGGCCCGAATCGGCGGGCGCTCGCCTGCGAGCATGTTGCCTTCCCCGTCCATCAGCGCGAGATTGCTCGATGTGACCTGCGACCAGTGCGTGTGGCCCGGCGAGATCAACATGAGATCGTCGTTCTCCGGGTGGAGCAGGCTGATGTGATTCCACACCCCTTCATTGAGCCCGTGCTGCACCGCAAGGCGGTGCGCAGCTGCCAGATCAGTCCGCGCTTCGTATTCTGACGAATCCATTACCCGTCCTCCGAACCAGTCACGGCAATAGTCCCACATCTTCCAAACCACGGCCCCGGCACATGCCCGCTCCGGCGATCTGTGCCTTAATCAGACGCTGCTACAAGAGCCCCGCGTGCCCCAGATGACCGAGCCATTCTTCAAACGTGACGGAACCTCCGGGTGGTTCGTGCCGCAGCCGGTCTGCGCGGGCCCCTGGGACCCGACGTCGCTGCACGGTCGGGTGGTCGCCGGGCTGCTCGCGGCCGAGGTCGAACGCGCACACCGCGCCCCCGATCTGATTCCCGCCCGCATCACGGTCGACCTCTACCGGCTCCCGGGTTTCGATCCGTTGCGGGTCGAGCACGAGGTTGTCCGCGAAGGCCGCAGGATACGGGTCGTCAACGCGGAGATCTTCAGCGGCGAGAAAAGCGTGGGCCACGCGGCTGTGCAGCTGCTGCGGACCGCGTCCGACCCCGCGGGCACCGTCTGGAAACCGGACGACTGGGACGCACCGGGGCCAGACGCCGTCGCGCCACAGGACGGGAACGCGATGGGCCGCATGTGGGAGACGCGCCTGATCGCGGGGGGTATGGGCGCTTCCGGCTTGCGGCGACTCTGGATGCGCGACATCCGCGAACTCATCGAAGGCGAGCCAATCTCGCCATGGCAGCGCGTCGCGCTCGCCGCCGACTTCGCGAGCCCCTATGCCAACGCCGGAGACCAGGGCCTGCAGTTCATCAACACTGACATCACGCTCTACCTTCATCGCCTGCCCGTGACGGACTGGGTTGGCTTCGAGGTCGTCGACCACCAGTCGGCGGAGGGCGTGGCCAACGGGCAGTGCGCGCTCTACGACGAGTCGGGGCGAATCGGCAGCAGCACCGTCGCCGCGCTCGCAAACGCCCCCCTGACCCAATGAAGAACGCATGAACGTTCTCGTTTGCGGATATGCCGGACGCGTGGGACGCATCGTCGCGGACGTGCTGGCGCGCAATCACGGCGTCCGGACGCGGGCGCTCGTACGGCCGAACCATCTGGCAGCAGGGCTCCCCGCCCCGGATGTCGATCTGGTGGCTGGCGACCTGGACGACCCTTCGAGTCTGGATGACGCGCTTGCGGATGTGGACGCGGTGTTTGTCGTGTCACCCGTCCATCCACATCTCCGTGAACCCGAGCGCGGCCTTGCGGCACGCGCCGCATTGCTGTCACGCCCGCCGAGGATCGTGAAGGTGTCCGGTCTTGCGACTCGACTCGTACGTCGACAGCGGGCGCTGGCATGCCGAGGCAGAACGCGACATCCACGATCTCGGGCTGATCGTGACCGCCCTGCAGCCACCCTTCTTCATGCAGAACCTGGCGTTTTCGCTGAACCGGGTTCGCGAGACCGGGGTTGTGGAATCCGGCGTGGGAGACGCGGCAATCGCGATGGTCGACGGAACATCGGCGAAGTGGCCGCGGCCGTGCTCGTAGGTGGCGCACCCTTCGAAGGTACGTCGGTACCCGTCACGGGCCCCGCGGCACTGACCTACCCGCGGGTCGCCGACATCCTCGCCGATGCCCTCGGGCGCACGGTCCGCTACGCGCCGCAGTCGCTGGAGTCGGTTGCCGCCGCGCTCGCGCGCGGGCCAATGCCCGAGTGGCACCAGGCGATCATGCTGCAGTTCAACCGGGCGTTCCGTGATGGGTTCGGTGCAAGCGTCGCGGACATTGTCGAGCAGATTCTGCACCGCCCGCCGAGGTCGCTGGATAGCTGGGTCCGCGATGCCCTCGACGGACAGCCCGGCCAGGGCAGCTCGAACCCGGACGCGCGTCAGAGTAGAGAGGTTTGCCTGAACCCGTGATGAATACCGACGCGTCTCTTGCAGCGCTCAGGTCTTCCAGGTGGCCAGCGCACCGGACCCTGCAAACCCTGCGCGTGCCGCGTAGGTCAGGCGCTCGAAATCGGCACCTTCCTCGCCGCTCTTGCCAAAGGCGTCGTCCAATCCACACAACGACGAGAACGCCGGCGGATTCCGGCGCACGATGGCCGGATCGATGGACAGGTAGCTTTCGAGTGGGCGCAGATAGTTCCGGCAGTAGGTGTTGTGGAGCGACGTTCGCTTGCCTGCCGCCGTGCGCGGGGTCGAGCCATGCCAGGTTGCGCCGTTCCACATCGCGATGGAGCCCTGCTTCATTTCGATCTTCACCGCGCCTTCCTGCGTGGTACCGGGTGGCACCTGGCTGCGCTTACGGTAGCTGCCCGGCAGGATCACAGTCGGCCCGTGTTCGGCCTGGAAGTCGTCAATCGCCCAGACGGCAACCGTCAGGACGCAGAATTCGGGGAAGGGCTCGGTAATGCGCGACGCCGCGTAGTCCGAATGCAGGCCGGGATGCGTCTCCTGCCCCGTCTCCTTCACGATGGTGTCGCTCTGGTACATCAGACAGCCGCGTCCGACCAGATAGTCCGCCGCGGTCAGGATCCACGGGTGCAGCGCCGCCTCTTCCCACAGGCTCCCGCGCTGGATCAGCATCGTCGCGCGGAAGCTCGCGCCCTGATCCCGCCCCGCGTGGTTGACTGCCGCCTCGCTGCGCAGGGCGCCCGCGAAGTCGTCCGAAAACGCATTCTCGAAGACGGTATACCCGGTGTCGTCAAACCGGCCGTGTTGTCCGCGAGTCCGAAGGACGCAATCCGGTGGGCAACGTCGGGGTTGACGACCGTGCGACGCGCAAGGTGATCGCGAAGGCCGTCCAGGGTGGGCCTCACCCCCTCCGGCACCAGACCTGCACGATCGGTGACGTTGAAGAGACGGAGATATTCACTGCGGCGGCGCGCGGCGGATTCGGCGTTGTCCTCGGTCACGATACCGTCCAGCCATTGGGCCACGTTGTAGTCGATATCTTCAAAGAGATCTGCCGATGCGTCCCACCCACGGGTGACCGAGATGCCTTCGGTTCCCAGAGTCACCGTGTACCCCAATGCTTGCCCAGCCAGATGCGCCGGTGGGTTGCCGCATCGAACAGATCGACTGAATGCGGGCCAGGTCCCGCCCGCGCCCGCCGCCCAGGTACTCGCAGCATCGAACCAGGCATCAGACAGATATTCCACGCGCTCGCTGAGCGGCGTTGCAGTTGACGTAAACACGGTTGGGGCACCTCCACGCGGGTGTGGTAGAACGCCGATGAGCCTACCGAGCCAAAAGGCGTCGGGCAATGACATGGGGGAGCACGATGGCAGACTACGTAGCGGGCAAACGGGTGCTGGTGACCGGCGCCGCAAGCGGCTTCGGCCGCATCCTGTGCGGCAAACTCGCGGCACGGGATGCCAGGGTCGTCGGCACGGACATCGACGAAGCAGGCCTCAAAGACCTTCGCGGGGAAGTTGGTGATGGACTCGGCACATCGGTGGCCGACGTCACCCGCGCGGAGGACCTCGCTAACGTCGCTGCAACGATGCGTGACGAACTGGGTGGTATCGACGTGCTGGTGAACAACGCCGGCACGATGCCGCTTGCATTCTATTCGGATCACGCCGCCGCGCTTGCGGCATGGAACCGGTGTATCGACGTCAACATCCGCGGCGTTTTGAACGGGATCGTCGCGGTGCACGACACGATGCTGGAACAGGGCCAGGGACACATCATCAACCTGTCCTCGATCTACGGGAACTTCCCCGTTGTCGGTGCGGGCGTGTACGGGGCGAGCAAGGCGGCCGTCAACTTTCTTTCGGAGTCACTGCGCGTCGAGTCGCAGGGCAGGATCCGCGTGACCATTGTGAAGCCCACCGGGGTGCCAGGTACCAACCTTGGCGGCGGCATCATCAATCCGGAGGCCCTCGTCGGCATTCTGGGACAGAACTCGGAGACGTACGTCGGGACACTGCAGGCGCTCAGTGCGGGCACTGCCGATGCCGCAGCGACCGACCCGAATCAGGCCGGCTACGCGGCGCTCGAACCCGAATTCCTGGTTGACCAGATCATCCACGCCATCGACCAGCCCTGGGGTATCGCCGTGGGCGAAATCACGGTGCGTGCAACGGGGGACGGCTACATCCTCTGAACCCGACGCGCGCGGACCGACCGAGCGCGCACGGGGAAATTCGGGCTGCGACAGCACCTGGTTGACACATACCCGGCATGGCGCAACCATGGATCGATCTGCGCAGGACCCCAACGATCCCGCCCGGCCGCGGAGCCGGTCGATCATGTGCATGGAGGCACACAACTGCAGGGGTGGTCGGGCGCGCAAACAACGTCGCAGCAGCCCTGTCATTGTGCGGGCTGATGGAGTTCAGGGATGAGATGGCTTTCAAGCTGGATCCGCAACGAACTGATCAACGCTCACCCGCTGATCCTCGCCTCGGTGTTCGGGCTGCTGCGCTACCACACGCCGTTCGTACGACTTGACAAGACGGTGATCGTTCTGCGTTAGGACGACATTCGCGACGTGCTGTCCCGCCCCGCAGACTTCGAACTGGGCGCGGTCGCGGAACACAAAATGCTCATGGGCCCGTTCCTGCTCGGGCTCGACCCTTGGCCCTTCTATACGGCGGCCAAATTCGAAGACAGCCGTGCTGGACAACCACCACGAGCGCGCCCGGGCGCTCGCTGCCGAGAACAGCACAAATGCTCACAAAGGCATCGAACAGCGCGCGCCGCAAGCCGCATGTCGATGCCCAGTTTCGCCGCGGAACCGCTGTCAAGATGCCCGAGGGCGGCCAGCCCTCGCTCGATACAGACGATCGCATGACGGTTGGCCGAGCCGGCGACGGCGCGCACAGACGCCGCAAGCTGATAACGCGACGTCTCGGCCCAAAGTTCTCCGGCGTAGGAATGATCCGCCAGCGCGTCCATGTGTTCCTGCAGACGATCCGCGTAGTTCGCCTCGAGCGCGCGCGTCGCACGGGCGTGCCAGTCGACCCGCGCCTCGCGCAGCAACGAGCCGTAGAGCACGTCGCGAATCGTGACGTGACGAAAGCCGTGCTCGGGCTGGGCTGTCGACTGTCGCAACGCGAGCATGTCCGCATCGATCAGCTGCTGGATGCCGTGCGCCACAACCTCCGGGGGCGACTCCGCCATCTCCGCAAGCAAGTCAGCACTGAAGTCAGATGCCAGGACCGCNGCGGCGGTCAGCAGGGGGCGCAGATCGTCCGCGACGCGGTCCAGACGTGCTGAAATCACCGACTCCACGCTCGCTGGCAGGTGCGGCTCCAGTCCCTACACCGCGTCATGTCGATTCCCTGTCAAGACGGACGCTGCACCGAGCGGCGCCCGATCAACTCCGGGATCGAGATTGCGCCGACTGGCGGATCAGGGTCAAGTTGTCATCAGCGCCTTCCGAGCGCGGCGAGCGGGACTTTCAGCGCCCGCACGACCCCGCCGTCGGCGCCCCGAATCGAGAGGCTGAGTTCACCGGCCTCCCAGTCAATTTCGATCTCGCCGAAATTCGCTTCGTAGTAGGGCTCGTGCAGTCGATGCGGGCCGGGTTCGGTCACGATGTTGGGAACAAAATTCGACAGCGGATGATTGAGTGATGAAGAGGTCAGTTCGAGCAGCGGATACTCGACCAGATCGTCCCGGCGGTAGAACGACGCCGAATGTCGGTCGCCCGACAGGAGGATGAGCTTGTCAGCCCCGGTTTTGCGAATGACCTCGAACAGACGCTGGCGTTCGATCGGCATCGTTCGCCAGGCTTCGAAGCCGTGGCCGTCAGCCAACACCTGGATGGATGACGCGAGGATACGGAGATCTGCCGGAGTCGAGAGCTGCGCTTCGAGCCAGCGCCACTGGGCCTCGCCCAACATGCTTGCCCCGGGCCGCATCTGCTGACCGTAGCGATCCCCGGAACCGGGCGAACCTGGCGCCAGCTCGGTGCGAAAGAAGCGGGTGTCGAGGAGGATGAACTGCACGCGGCGCCCGGCGGGACCAACGGTCTTCGAGAAGTAGACGCCGTCCCGCGCGGATCGGGGGTCGCCCGCCGCCACATCCCAGACCGTGTTGAAGATGTCCTGCGACTTCCATTTGTAGGCAAAGTCCCCGCCCGCGTCGTTTGGGCCAAAGTCGTGATCGTCCCAGGTCACCAGCAAAGGCACGCGCTCGCGCAGTCGCGCAAACGGCGCGGACTCGCCAAGCAGTTGATACTGTGCCCGCAGTCCGGCCAGAGACGGATCAAGGTCGTTGGGTGCGTAGACGTTGTCACCGATGAACAGAAACACGTCCGGGTCGCGGGACAGGATCGTGTCGAACATCCGCTGGTCGTTCTCGGGTTTCGCGCACGACCCAAACGCGATGCGCGTGATCTCGGCGGACGGGTTCAACGCCGGGCTGCTGAAGACCGGGAGCGCAGCACCCGGTTCTGTTTGGGCACAACCACCCAGACACGCCACCAGCACCACAAGGATCATTGGGGCAAGCAGGGGCATCACGGATTCTCTCAGATGGAGAGCCCGTGATTCTGCTGCACTGAATGCGGAACGGGAAGGGGCGGGCCGACGCACGCAATGTGTGGACCTCACTCGCCGTTTCAGGGGTAACTCCGTCCATCGGCAGCGCGTCGGGCCCGCGTGGTAGGGTGCCGGCAGAGCGGCACCATCAGAGCGAGGAGCGTCATGGCAACTGCGAGAGGCAGACGGAGTTTCTGGACGTGGGGCTGGCAAGCTGACGAGCCCACACAGGCGCAACGAGAAGACATGGCGCGAAGCCTATCCGCAACGTATGGGCGCGAGGTGACCGCGCCCCCGATTCCGGACGTCCAGGACATCGCGCTCAGGAAGCCAAGGCTGCAGATCCCTTCCACGCTGGAATCGATCGTGACGAGCGATCACACGGAACGGGTCATTCATACCTACGGTGGCCATTTTCTCGAACTGACGCGGGCTTTGCGCGGTGAGTTTGACGAGCCACCCGACGCCGTCGCCTATCCCGCCACCGAAGCCGAACTCGAACAGGTGCTGGACTGGTGCGACAGCAACGGCTACGTGGCCGTGCCGTACGGCGGCGGGACCACCGTGGTCGGCGGGGTCAGCGTTCCGGCCGAAGCACGCGGCGCCGTCACCATCGACATGGAGCGCCTGGACAGCGTGCTGGAGGTCGACACCACGTCGCGCGCAGCGCGAATCCAGGCGGGCATTTTTGGCCCGGACCTCGAAGACGCGCTGCGCCCGCAGGGTTTCACGCTCCGCCACTTTCCCCAGAGCTTTCCCTGGTCGACGCTGGGCGGCTGGATTGCCACCCGCTCGGGCGGCCACTACGCAACCAATCACACGCACATCGACGACTTTGTGGAGTCCGTCCGGATGCTCACCCCGTCCGGCTGGTGGGAATCCCGCCGACTGCCCGGCAGCGGCGCGGGACCGTCACCCGATCGCATGGTGCTCGGCTCGGAAGGTACGCTCGGAATCATCACCGAGGCCTGGATGCGGATTCAGAAGCGGCCCGTGTTCCGCGCAACCGCGGGCATCGCCTTCGACAGTTGGGAGCGCGCGAGCGAAGCAACCCGACACGTCGCACAGGCAAAACTCTGGCCCGCGAACCTGCGCCTGCTCGATCCGGCGGAAGCGGGTCGCGCTGCCGGCATGTCCGGGAGTGAAGCGCTCCTGATCATCGGTTTCGAGTCGGCGGAAGTGCCCCAGGGTGCGCTCATCCGGGAAGCGGTGGAGATCGCGCGCAGCCAGGGCGGATCCATCGACGACGACGATATTCTGATCGATGACGGGTCAGGGGCGGCAACGGGCCGGGGCGGCGCGGTCGGCAACTGGCGAAGCTCGTTCATTGGCGTCAACGCGGGCACCACGAACGGCATGGGGCTCATTGGGGATACCTTCGAGACGGCAATTACCTGGGATCGCTGGCCCGAGTTCGATGCAGGCGTGCGGGCACGGGTCGGCGACGCCCTGCAGCGCGTCGTCGGCGACGCCTGGACGCTGTCGTGCCGGTTCACGCACGTGTATCCGGACGGACCTGCGCCGTACTACACCTTCAGCGGGATGGGGACACCTGGCGGCGAGGCGGAACAGTGGCAGACGATCAAGGACGCGGCCAACCAGGCGCTCATCGACCTTGGCGGCACGATTACGCATCACCACGCAGTTGGACGCATGCACGCGCCCGGATGGCGCGCGCAGCGTCCGGATCTGTTCGAAACGTCATTGCGCGCCGCCAAACGGGCGCTCGACCCAAATGGAATTCTGAACCCAGGGGTCCTCTTCGATCCGGACCCGGTTCCGAACAGCCGATGATCCGCGGCGTCTTTGGTTGCGAACGCCCGGTTCCCGACGCCGCCCCAATCGCTTGCTAGGATTGTCTGGATGCCACTCGTCCGTACTGGCGACGGCGATCCGCAATCACTGACTGCGCGGGTCTGGAACTGTACCGCGCCCATGCGAACGACATCGACCTCGTGCTGCTCGATCTGACCATGCCGGGAGTCAATGGCATCGAAGTCTTTCGGGAAATGCGCAGTCTGCGGCCCGATGTCCGCTCGATCCTGATGAGCGGCTACAACGAACAGGATGCAACCCAGCGAT
>PBVL01000098.1 GCA_002728675.1 Gammaproteobacteria bacterium | reverse complement strand
TCGAATGGACAGGACGAATCGCTCGACCGGACAAACCTGGCGTGATCGTCAATGAGCAGGTCCCCGTCACCTTGATTCGCGGCTCACCCGGGTGGTGGGCCCGCAGCGCACTCAGGATCGAGGCTGCCTTCGGATGCGCCGTTGGTCGCCCTGCTCGCCTGAAGGCCCATGCCGAAGCGACCGGACGTCGCTCAGTGCGTGGCTCAGTGCGTGGAATGTCGGCATAAGCTGACCGAGTTCGTCGAGACCATCCGACTCAGATTCCCCTCGTGAGAGGTTCTCAGTCCCTTCCGATACCGTTCCGAGGTTTACACAGCCGGACCGTGGTAACAGGAGTTCCTAGCCCGTATCGAGAAATGTGGGCGTCCATGACTCCATACAATTTCGGCATCGTTACCCATCGATGTCCAGATCCATACCCTCGCAGTTGGGTGTCCAGAGCCGTACGCACCGGCTGCCATCCGGACGTGGGTGTCCTTCTTGATGCCTGCCAACGAAGCCGGGGCAGCTTACCGGCGCAGGACCTTCACCTTGGTCCCGATGTTGGTCCGCTCGTTCTTCATCCGGTACGCGCCAAACAGGCCTTTCTTGAACGTGAGTTCGTCGCCGACCCGGTAGTTGGAGCCAGGGGTCGGTTCCAATTCCCGCCAGACCTGACCGTTCTCGAGTTCCAGCCTGAAGACGCCGGTCATTCCGCGCCTGACGCCGGTCAGCACGCTGGAAAAGGTCTTGGGAATCACCGTCTTCGCCGGCGGTTCGGCGGACTTCGACTCAGAGCGGGCGGCCAGTTGCACCTTCGCCATCGGACCCAGACCGTGCTCCCGAACCACGCCGTCATAACAATCGAGCCGTCCCAACTCGCCGCCCGAACAGGCGTACAGCGCCTTGCCCAGTTCGGTGGCGGGGTCTGTGGCCGTCGCCTGTTTCACGGCGTCGAAGCAAGCGAGGCGAAGTTCGAGATCTTCGAGTCCCGCGCACTGGCTGATGCTGGCCCGAATGTCTCCGCTCGCGGCATGAGCAGCCGCAAGCAGGACACACACAGAAACCGTGTTGATCAGTCGCATGTTGTTGTTCTCCTAGTTTCCTGTTCTGTGGACCGCGGAACCGGGCCCGGGTCCTGCCTCAGGCCGCCTCGGGCTTGAGCGTTTCTTCGACTACGCTGGCAAAAAAGCTCGCGCCGTAGACCAGCGCGTCGTCGTTGAAGTCGTAGTCGGGGTTGTGCAGCGGATTGCTGCCGGAACCGTTGCCCAGAATGAGGTAGCAGCTCGGTACAACTTCCGACATGAACGAGAAATCTTCCGAACCCGTCCCGGGCGGCCCCTCGCGTACGACGTTGTCACCGCCGACCAGACCATCGCAGATGTCCCCTGCATATGCGGACACCGCCTTGTCGTTGACCACCGGGTGGAAGAGCGTCCGGAAGTCGACCTCCGCCTTCGCGCCATAGCCGGCCGCAAGGCCCGACGCGAGTTCCGTCATACGACTCTCGATTTTCTGCATGACGCCCATCGAGAAACAGCGGACGGTTCCCGACAGCCGGGCGCGGGTCGGAATCACGTTGTACGCGTCCCCCGAGTGGATCTGCGTCACGGAAACGACCGCCGTCTCGGACGGCCTGAGATTACGCGACACGATCGTCTGCAGTGCGCCGACGAGTTCGGACGCAATGATCACCGGGTCCACGGACTGATCGGGGAACGCACCGTGGGCACCCTTGCCGACAATATCGATGTCGTAGAACGCTCCGGCGGCGGTGCGGATACCGGCAACGGCACCAAACTTGCCGACCGGCAGTCCCGGCGCGTTGTGCATGGCATAGAGCGTGTCGCACGGGAATTGCTCGAAGAGCCCGTCCTCGATCATGGCGCGCGCGCCCCCAATGCCCTCTTCGGCCGGTTGGAAGATGAAATTCACGCGACCGCGAAAGTCCTGTGAGGCCGCGAGATAGCGCGCGGCCCCCAACAACATGGTCGTATGCCCGTCGTGCCCGCAGGCGTGCATGGTGCCGTCGTGGCGGGACCTGTGATCAAAGGTGTTGGCTTCGAGGATCGGCAGCGCATCCATGTCCGCCCGCAGCCCGACAGACTGGATCTCGTTGCCAACCTTCAGCACGCCAACCACACCCGTCTTGCCAATCCCGCGGTGTACCTCGATCCCGAACTCTTCGAGTTTCGTCGCGACGAAGTCCGCGGTTCGGTTTTCTTCAAAACCCAGTTCCGGATGCGCGTGGATATCGCGCCGCCAGGCCCGAAGTTCATCTTCCATCGCGACGATATCGTCGATGAGTGGCATAGTGCTCTCGCTGTTTGGCAAGTCGCCAAGCCTACCTGCAGACCCAGGGAGGTACCAGTGACCGGACTCCATCGACGGAACCCACGCAATGCCCGGAACCAACGTCTGCTGGTGTGACAGCGGCAAACCCGCCGACCAGTGTTGTGAGGCGATCATGAGCGGGCGCACCCCAGCGCCAACCGCCGAAGCCCTCATGCGATCCAGATACTCCGCGTTCGCCACCGCCAACGCCGCTTGGCTGCGCGATTCCTGGCACCCGGATACGCGACCGGTCGATACGTCCGTGGACGCGTCGGTACGCTGGATCGGGCTCAAGATTGCCGCGACGTCGGATGGAGGCGCGGACGACGAGACCGGCACCGTCGAATTTATCGCGCGCTGCAAGCGCGGCGGACGCGCGCACCGCATGCACGAGATCAGTCGGTTCAGCCGCGTCAACGGGCGCTGGGTCTACGTGGACGGTGACGTCGACTGAGCATTCCAGTCCGGGCGCCGGCCGCAGGTTCGACGCACCTGCATCCAGGCTCACCGATCCAAGCACCCGGATACGCCGCGCTGCTGCCTCGGATCTCGACACCTGCGAACCGGATTTCGGTTCATTTCACGTACCCGTCAATCGGCTGCGCGTCCAACTGGACACGTCGGCGCGCCGCACAGCCCTCACTCGTCTCCGCAGCCTCGTGAAATCCGTCGCACGTAGCGGGCTCGGGCGCGGAGCGGCCGGGTTCCACGTCGTGCTGCCCGCAGGTTTACCGCTGGTTTTCGATCAGGTGCCCGTTAACGCAGCTCTGCAGGATGCCGTCACGCAGGTACCGTGCCGCCGTGCGTGCACCAAAGGCACGGATGTCCCGCATGCTCTGGGGCGTGAAGAACGCCGAGTGCGGTGTGATCACGAGGCGGTGCTTGATCCAGTCCTCGTCCTGGTGCCACGCTGAAATCAGCGGCGCGTTCATGTTGGCGGGCTCGTCGGGCAGCACGTCCAGTCCTGCCGCAAGCACGTGATCGGACTTCATCGCATCGTGGAGCGCGTCGAGATCGATGATCGGGCCGCGCGCCGTATTCACGATGATGACGCCCTTCTTGGCCGCCGCGAGGGCGTCGGCGTCGATCAGCTTGCGCGTCTCGTCGTTGAGCGGCGCGTGGATGCTGACAATGTCCGACTGCGCCATCAGTTCGTGCAGGCTGTCCGCGCGGCGAATCCCGATCGCAAACTCGTAGCCGTTCGGCTGATACGGGTCGAACCCGACAACATCCATGTCGAACGCCTTCGCGCGACGCGCCGCCGCGGTGCCGATCCGCCCCATGCCGACCACACCAAACGTGCAGTCGCCCATGCGCTGGCCGAACGGGTTAAGCGCGGGGCGCCAGTTGCCGAGCGGATCCGCGCGGAGTTCTTCGTCGTGGAACGCAATGCTCTTGGTGAGCGTCATCATCAGTGCAATGGCGTGGTCCGCCACTTCGCGCGTGCCGTAGTCGGGCGTATTGCACACGGGAATCCCCATCTTGCCCCACGCCTCGATGTCGACATCATCAAAGCCGACCGCGGTCTTCACGAGGATGCGGCATTTCTTGAGCTTGGCGCGATGTTCCGCCGGAATGTCGGTCCCAACGATGCCGTCGCAGTTCTCCCACTGCTCGTCGGTGACGTTGTCGAACCCCTGACAGAACTCCGCCGTGATGCCTTCGCCGAGTGCTTCGGTCTCAATCTCGTTGCCACCGCGCCGTGCGCGCGGGAACAGTACCCGTATGGTCATGCGTGCCCCCAATTGGTTGTCTTCTTGTTGGACGCCGCCGCGGCGGGCGCAGGCGCGTCGAGACGCGCGATGATGCCTCATTCGGCAGAGTGCTTCATCCTGCCGCCTGCGCGGCCTCTCCCTGCCCGCGGCGATACCAGAACAACACCGGCACCAACAGCACGAGCCAGGGGAGACTGAGCCACATGACCGCGTCCCAGCCCAGCGCGTGAATCACAGCCCCCGAACTGAGCGCGCCCGCAGCCTGCAGCGAGAAGATGGAGAAATCGTTGGTCGCCTGAACCTTGAAGCGTTCTGCCGGCCGATAGGTTGTCGTCAGCAGGGTCGTCCCGCCCAGGAAGAGGAAGTTCCAGCCAACACCGAGCAGCACCAGGGCAAACCAGTAGTGCATCAGCGACTGATCGACCATGCCGATCACAACGCAGGCAAACATCAGCGCGAGTCCGCACCAGATGATGCGCGTGGGCCCGAGTTTCTGCGTCAGAAAGCCGCTCGCAAGCGAGGGCAGATACATGGCCGCGATATGGCCCTGTATGACAAACGTCGTTTCCTCGAAGCTCATCGCCCGCTCGACGTGCATGGACACCGGTGTCGCGGTCATCACGAAACTCATGATGCCGTAACCCGCCGCGCTGGCGCCCAGCGCAAGCGCAAACGCCGGGAGCCGCACGATCTCGCCGAGAGGACGCTGCTCACCGTTCGCCTGCGCATCGTCCATCTGCGAGTTCTGATACAGCAGCAGGACCACGAAACCGCACGCCAGCAGCATCGCGAGCCCCAGAAACGAACCCGCATATTCGACCTCCACGAGGTCTTTCGCCCGTTTCGCCGTCTCAGGCCCGACGATCGCCGCGACAATCCCGGCAAGCATGACCATCGAAATCGCGAACGGCGCGCGATGCACGGGAACAGACTCGGTGACTGCAAAACGATATTGCTGGGCAAACGAGACGTGGGCACCCACAAACAGCGTGCAGAACGTGAAGGCCCAGAACGACCCCGCGCTGATTGACGCGGCGGCTCCAAGCGCCGCGCAGGCCCCGATGGCGGTCCCGGTCAGGAAGCCCCTCTTGCGCCCGAAACGCGCCATGAACATGTCCGCCGGGATCGAGAACAACGCGACACCGATGATCAACGTCGCCACGGGGAAGGTCGCAAAACCCGGGTCGGGAGCGATTGTCGTGCCGACAATGCCGCCAAGCAGAATGACCACGGTCGGACCCGACTGGGCAAACCCCTGCGCGGCCATGAGTACGGGGAGATTGCGGCCCATCGGCTCGCTCCATCAAACGCCCCGCAGTACGCGGAGCCGATCGGGGTGCAGCGGCNCCCCCGACGCATCGTACGCGCGTTGTGCCGTGGGCGCACAGCCGCCTCTGGCCCAGCAACGCCGCAATCCGCGCCCTGAGGNGCGATTGCGCGATCCGCGTCAGGAGAGCTCGAGGATNGCCCGTCCCGCGATCCGGCCTTCCTCNAGCGCGGTCGTGGCCTCGTTGATCTGATCGAGCGAATAGCGCTCGGTAATCATCGACTCCANATCGAGGTCGCCGTCGGCGTGCCACTTGAGGAACGTCGGGAAGTCCCGGTCGGGCGCACAGGAGCCGCCGATNCTGCCTCGAAACTGTTTCTCGTTGATGACGAAGTCGATCGCGGAGAGTTCGACAGGCGTGCTGGGGATGCCCACAAGTACNGCCGTGCCGCCGTGGCAGGCACCAAAGTGGCCGCTGCGACAGGACGGAGCCAACTGCTCCATCGTGACTTTGTGACCGATACAGTCAAACGCGTAGTCGACGCCGGTCACGGGCATGCCGCCAATGGTGAACTGGCCCGCCTGGCCGGTCAGCTTGTGAATCTCCTCCACCGCGTTGACCTTGCCGGCGTTGATTCCGTGGGTTGCACCAAACTGCTTGGCGAACNCCAGTTTCTCATCGTCGAGATCCACGGCGATGATCGGGTCGGCGCCGCGCATCTTCGCGCCAACAACCGCCGAGAGCCCCACACCCCCGACCCCNAACACGGCAACCGACTCGCCCCGTTGCACGTTCGCGGTATTGATGACCGCTCCCGCGCCCGTCATGACGGCGCAACCGATGATCGCCGTGACATCCCGTTTGATGTCGGGGGACGCCTTCACCACGTACTGNTCATCGCAGATGGTGTTGTCGGCCCAGGTNAACACGTTCTGTGACACCGCGTTGCCNCCCGTGACATCGAGNGCGGCCGGNGCGGGCAGCCCGCTCGAATTGGCCGAGTCACGCGGCACCCANGTGACNAGCACCGTGTCACCTTCGTCGACGTGNNNCACNGCGCTGCCTTTNTTNAGCACGATGCCGGTNGATTCGTGACCGAGGAGCACCGGGNTCCGTCTNGGNGNGTGCATCTGNTGCAGTTGCGAGTGGCAGACGCCCGACGCGTACTGTTTGACGACCACCTGNGTCGGACCGGGGTCCGGCAGNTTNATCTCCTGGATTTCGAGCGGNCCTTCNTTNGCCGGTACGACGACGACNCGTGCAGGTGTACCCATGTGTNTGACTCCGTTGACTGTGTACTAAGTCTGTTGANTTGGGGTGACACCGTTCCGGCGTCACGATTCGANTTATTCGCNTGGCGCGCTCGCAAGCTTGCCGGACAGACGGCGCATCCCGTTCAGCCAGCGCTCGATGTCGTTCGTGTGGCGCTCCATCCAGGTCTGCGCAACGGGGTCGGTCAGAATCAGGAAGCGCTCCTCGTTGATCGCGCTGACCACCATGTCGGCAACCTCTTCCGGCTCCTTCACGTCTCCAACCGCAGAAGAGTTCGCCATCGCCCCACTCAGCATCGGNGTCCTGACCCCCAGCGGGGCCAGCATGGACACGCGAATGCCCTGATCGTGATACGTGAGCGCCAACCACTCCGCGAGACCAACCACGGCGTGTTTCGTCACGGCATAGGGCACATTCCCGGGCGTTGTCAGGATGCCGGCCATGGAGGCCGTGTGGAGCAGGTAGCCTTCACCGCGTTCGAGCATACCAGGAAGTACGGCCCGTACCCCGTAGACGTGCGCCATGACGTTGATCTGCCACTGCGACTGCCACACGTCGAGATCGGTCTCGAGGGGGTCGCCGCCCGTCGCAACGCCCGCGTTGTTGTAGAAGACTTCAACCGGTCCCAGACTGCGCTCGACCTCGGCAACAAGGGCGTTCACCGAGGCTTCGTCGCCGACGTCGCACGCAATCCCCAGACCGTCAATGTCAGCCGCCACGGCGCGCGCACCGTCACCGTTGATATCCGCGGTCACCACGCGCGCGCCTTCGCGGGCAAACGCGCGCGCGGTCGCCGCACCAATCCCGCTCGCCGCCCCCGTGACGACCGCAACCCGATTCCTGAGATCCATGTAGGTCCTGCTCCTTCTTCCACTCAGCTCTTACAGTTGTTCAGTTCCGCCAGGGTTCCACGAGGATCTTTGCGTGTCGCTCCGGGTCGCCGAGCTCCGCAAACGCTCCCGCGACCTCTTCGACGCCCACCTTGCCGGTGATGAGTGCTTCACACTCCATCTTGCCGTCCGCGATCATGTGCAGCGTCTCCTCGAACTCGTCGGGTGTATAGCCCAGCACAAACTGCATGTTGATCTCACCCACGATCCCGTAAAACGGCTGGAAACGATCGGCCTCCATGCACACGCCGACGACGACGATGCGCGTATCCCGGGGCGCGCCGAGCATCATCTGATCGATCACACCGGGCACACCCACACATTCGAAATAGACGGCCGCCGGCAGTTCACGCTCGCCCGTCAGCGGGTTGGGCGGCGCGTCGGTCTCGCCCGCGCGCGCCTCGGCTGCCGACTGCCAGCTTTCATACGGGGAGTGCTCGGCCGGGTCGACGATGATGTCCGCACCCATCTTCTCCGCAAGCGCTCTGCGTGCCGGTGAATAGTCAGCCGCAATGATCGGGCCGAGCCCCTTGATCCGCAACGCCGTGATGACGGCAAGGCCAACCGGTCCACAGCCAATGACGAGCGGGACTTCCCCCCCTTCGATGCGTGCCTTCTCGACCGCGTGATATCCAACCGACATCGGTTCGGTGAGGGCCGCAAGATCGGTGGGCAATCCGTCGGGAACCGGCAGCAACATCGCCTCGGACAGCAACATATGCTCGCCATAACCGCCCGGCGCCGTGTTCGAGTAGCCGACCGAGTCGATGCCACCCGCACCGATCAACATCGGTACGCTGCAGGCCCGGGCGCCGGTACCCAGCGTCTTCTGCGTATCCGGACCGTAGTCCAGCACCTCGACGCAGAACTCGTGACCCATCACGACGTCCCGGCTAAGGTCCATCACGAAACCTGCGCCCGCCTTGGCGGAGAGTTCAACCATGGAGTGCGCGTGCCGCAATGCGTGCAGGTCCGATCCGCAGATCCCGCACGCAAGCGTCTTGACCAATACCTGCCCCGAGCCTGGTTCGAGATCGGGCAGGTCGTCCACCACCAGTTCACCGTTTCGCATCACCGCGGCGCGCATCGACGTCTCCTGAATTGGCCTGAGCGCTTACCTTGCCACGCAACGAACGTGCTTGCAGGGCGCGCGGTCCTGACCTGCAGCGTCAGTCATACGCAACCTCGACATCAGCGTGTCTCCTGGCTTTCGATGCCCGCGTGCAATGCGGCGATCCGCGCCTCGACGATGCCATGACGAAACTCGTGCCAGTCCGCCATAGGCCCTGCCCTCTGACCGCGCACACCGACTGCCGTACTCGTCTCCATAGGGTGCTCCTCCTCAAAGCGGATTGAACTGCAGGACACGATGCAACCGCTTGGGACCAACGCCGCCAGACCCCGTTGTTCCATGGACAGGCCGGCACAATGCCGCCAGGTTCGGCGCTCACCTCCTGCGAGTCGAACTCGATGCCCAGCTACAACCCTTTTG
>PBVL01000097.1 GCA_002728675.1 Gammaproteobacteria bacterium | reverse complement strand
TGGCGGATATATTCTGTTCAGGTTCCGGCGAGCGCGTCCGCCAACACCTGCACCGGGTGCACTGCATCTCTCCCCGTCCCATGCCGAATCTGGTGCCGGCAACTCGTGCCCGCCGCCACGATTCGGGCATCCGCGGCATCCCGCACCGCGGGGAACAGGGCAAGCTCACCCATCTGCATCGAGACGTCGTAGTGCTCGGGCGTGTAGCCGAAGTTGCCCGCCATACCGCAGCACGACGATTCGATCGGGGTGACCGTGAGGCCATCGATCCGGCCGAGCGCGGTCAGCGTCGCATCGAAGGCCCCGAAAGCCTTCTGGTGGCAGTGCCCATGCACGGACACACATCCGGTCGCCGCAAGGGACGAAGGCAGCCTGTCTGACTCACGGGCAATGAACTCGTCGATCAGCATGCTGTGTTCCGCGATCGGACCGACGTCGCCATCGTCAAAGAGCGCCGTGTACTCATCCCGGAACGAGAGCACACACGACGGCTCGAGGCCGACGATGGGAATTCCCCGCCGCGCGTACGGGATCAGCGCCCGGCGAACGCGCGCGGCCTCCTCGCGCGCCTGATCGACCATGCCGGTCGCGAGGTAGGTGCGCCCGCAGCAGAGCGGACGATCACCATAGGCAAGGCGCGTCGTGCGCAACCCCATGGCGTGCAAGACACGTTCGCTTGCGGTCACCAACTCCGGCTCGAACCAGCGCGTGAAGGTATCGATGAAGAGCGCCACGTCGACCGAGTCGGGATCGGCGGGTGCCTCAACGTCGCGAATCGCATCGCTTCGCCAACGCGGCAGTTCGCGCTTGGCGGAGAACCCAGCCGTTTCGCTCAACGTGCGCAGTGGCCGGAGCGCGTTGCGGAGGTTCAAAAGCCCGGCCAATCGCGACGCGAACGGCGCGTAGCGCGGCAAATGCGCGACCAGGCGGTCCGTGAGCGTTGCGCCGCGCGTCCGGTGATTGGCCGCGAGGTACTCGATCTTCATCCGGGCCATGTCGACTCCGGTCGGGCACTCACGCCGACAGGCCTTGCACGAAACGCAAAGATCCATCGCTTCCCGGACGGCCTCGTTCGCGAGCGGGTCCGACGCCGGTTCCAACTGGCCAGAGAGCGCAAGCCGCAGCGTGTTCGCACGCCCGCGGGTCAGATGCACTTCATCGCGGGTTGCCCGGTAACTCGGGCACATCACGCCGACATGCTTGCGGCACGCGCCGTTGTTGTTGCACATCTCGACCGCGCCGTGGAGCCCGCCCCACTCGTCCCAATCGAGCACGTTGTGCACCGGAATCTGCTCGAAGCCCGGTTTGAAGCGCATCAGCTCGCGATCGTCCATGCGCTCCGGGTCGACGATCTTCCCCGGGTTGAAGACGTGGCCCGGATCGAAGATCTCCTTGACCTCACCAAATGCGTCCACCAGACGCTTGCCGAACATCGGCTCGTGAAACTCCGAGCGCACGAGGCCGTCACCGTGCTCACCCGAGTGCGAGCCTTCGTACTCCCTGACCATCTCGAAGCATTCTTCGGCGATGGCCCGCATCGCCTTCGGTCCTTCGTCGGTTTTCATGTTCAGAATAGGCCGCACGTGCAGCGTGCCAACCGAAGCGTGCGCGTACCAGGTGCCCCGGGTCCCGTGCTTCCCGAAAATCTCAGTCAATCGGCGCGTGTACTCAGGCAGGTCTGCAAGGCGCACCGAGCAGTCCTCGACAAACGAGACCGGTTTGCCATCACCCTTCATCGACATGACGATGTTGAGCCCCTGCTTGCGGACATCCCAGACCGCCGCCTGCGCCGATGGCTCTACAATCTTGATCACCGCATCCGGGTTGCCATGGTCAGCCAGCATCGTTTCGAGCCGATCCAGCGCCGACACGAGCGGTGCCAGTTCTTCTCCGGCGAACTCAACGAGCAGCAGTGCCTCCGGCCGGCCGCGAATGAAGGTCTCGAGCGTCGGCCGAAACATCTCGATGTCCCAGGCGAGATCCATCAACGTCCGGTCGACCAGTTCGACCGCTGCCGGATCGAGCGCGGCGATGTGCTGCGGTGCCTGCATCGCCGCGTAGAAGGTCTCGAAGTGACACACGCCGAGCACCCGGTGTGCCGAGAGCGGCGCAAGCTTCAGATCAAGCTCGGTGAAGAAGCCGAGCGTCCCTTCACTGCCGACCAGCATGTGCGCCATGTTGTGACCCGCGGGATCAATCGAGTCGATGTTGTAGCCGCCCACACGGCGCAGAAGTTTCGGGAAGCGCGCTTCGATTTCGTCCGCTTCCCGTGCCCCGAGCGCCCGCAGCCGCTCGACGATCTCGTGGTAACGCCGCCCTGCCGCGATCCCTTCGAGGTTGCCGCCAACTTCCCCAAAGCTGACCTTCTCACCATCGCTGAGGATGGCGTCGATCCCAAGCACGTTGTGCACCATGTTCCCGTAGCGCACTGAACGGGAACCACATGAGTTGTTGCCGGCCATCCCGCCGAGCGTCGCGCGGTTCGCGGTCGAGACATCGACCGGAAAGAAGAGCCCGTCAGGGCGCAAGCTCACATTGAGATCATCGAGCACCACACCGGGCTGCACCCGCACCCGTTGACCTTCACGGTCAACTTCAAGCACGCGGTCGAGATGGCGGCTCACGTCGACTACGAGTGCTTCACCTACAGTCTGGCCACATTGCGAGGTTCCCCCGCCCCGGGGCAGCACGGCCACGCCAGCCTCGCGCGCGATCGCGATGGCCGCGGCCACGTCGTTCTCGGATCGCGGTACGACCACGCCGACCGGATCGATCTGGTAGATGCTCGCATCGGTTGCGTAACGACCACGGCTCGCCGCGTCGAACAGCACATCGCCCTCGACTTCGCGGCGCAAACGCGCGGCGAATCCGGCGTCACCGGGGCGGACCGGAGAGGTATGTTTCATCGGAGTTCGCGCTGGCTGAGAAGCTCCCAACTATGACACAGCGGCGCGACGAACCTGTTGTGCCGTGGCGACAGGGCCGCGTCAATCAGGCGGACCAGTCACCCTTCCTGCCAGTCACCCTTCCCGGTCCGAAAGCACCCTTGCGATCGCGTGCATGACGAACACCGCCTCGGTCTGATGAGCGCCTTCAGCTTCGGGCTCCGACGCGTGTCTTGCGATGACAACCCCCGAGTCGGAATTGACGTAGACAAACTGACCGTGGATGCCAATCCCGGTGACCGCATTCACGCCCGCGAGGCCCCACCACTGATCGTGATAGGAGTCGAACACCTCCATCCCCGAGAGGTCGTCTGCATAGAATCGGGTAAAAATCCCTGCGTTGCGCTTCGACTTGATGCGTCTCGCGATGTCGACCGACACAACCTGCCTGTCGTTGTAGTGACCGTCCTGGAGAATCATCTGGCCGAATCGGGCCGCGTCGCGCAATGACACGGCGAGTCCGCCCCCCGCCATCTCGACGCCTCGAGGGTCGAGCCAGTAGCAACATTGATGCTCAGCGCCCATGGGCGCCCAGATCATGTCATGCAGCGAACCAGCGAGTAACTTCCCCGTAACTCGGCGGATCACCCAGCCCAGCACTTCGGGATCAGGCGTCACGTAGTGAAACGCTTCACCATGAGAGAACCGATCGTGCTGCCCCGTCAGCGTTCGCAGGTTCGAGTACAACCCTTCACCGCCAGGCATGAACGCATTCGCGAATCCGGCAATGTGGGCGTCCGGATCGCTGTAGTCCTCGACGTACTCGATGGAGTTCGTCATATCCAGCATGTGCCGAATCGTCGCGTCGCCAAACGCGCTGTCGAGCAATTCCGGCACGTAATCACCAACAGTCAGGGTCTCGGCGATCCGCCCTTGCTCGATCAACATCAGCGCCATGGTTCCGGTGAACGACTTGGTCACCGAGAACATCAGGTGCGGGGTAGAAGGCGTCTGATCGTTGAAGTACCGCTCGTAGATGACATTGCCTCCGTGCAAGACGACAAACCCATCGGTGTGGGACGACTCGAGCCAGGAGCCGACTGCGACCGTACTGCCATCCGGCAGACCCACTTCGACGCCGGAGAGGTCAATCGGTCGCTCGTCCAAAAATGCCGCAGCATCGCTCGGGCGAACGCTTCGGGTTGGCACGATCTCAGACAGGTGGCGCAGGGACCATCTATTGTAGGGCGCGTCCAGGAAGTTCTCGATCGTCACCTGCTTGTCGCGCGATGGAGGAGCCCCAACCATCAGGCGCATTTCGTTTGCCGTCGCCGGCCGATCATCTTTGGTCTTCGCCGTTTGGTCGTTCATGGCGGAACAGTACCACCGCTCAAGCCGACAGCCGGCGCGGCAGGAGCGAACATGCGCCCCGACGGGCGTGGCGACGGGAGTCGACGGGCCGACCCTGCTAGTCTCTTTGACATCCCCTCCAACTTCCCAGACGAGGTCCAGCCTGTGTCCGAGTCCGAAAGCCCCCAGACCGAAGAACCCCGCACGAATCGCGAATGGCGTGAGCAGTGGAAAGTCGACGTCGACGTCGATCCGCGCGACATTCCGCTGCCCGAACTGAACCCGGGGCACGACGCCTATCACCAGGCGAACAAGGCGCTGCCCCTGTTCGAACGCCTGCGAAACGACGCACCGGTTCATCTGTGCGAGCAGAGCCAGTTCGGACCGTACTGGAACATCACGCGGTTTGCGGAGTGCCAGTACGTCGACTCGCATCAGGACCTCTTTTCATCCGACAGCCGCAACGGCGGCATCCGCTTGGGTGGCAGGCCGATGACGGAAGAACCAAACCCCATGTTCCACCTCCCCATGTTCATCATGGAAGACCCGCCGAAGCACGACGATCAGCGCAAGGTCGTGGCCCCGTTGTTCACCCCCAGGCACCTGGCAGGGCTTGCTGAGCTGATCCGCGAACGGGCGGGCAACATCCTCGACGGGCTCCCGACGGACGCAGACTTCGACTGGGTGCGCAACGTGTCCGTGGAGCTCACAGGGCAGATGCTCGCAACGCTTTTCGACGTGCCCCAGGAGGACCGCCACAAACTGATTCACTGGTCGGACACCGTGGAACGGATCGGGGACCCCGACTACTTCGAGACCCCGCAGGAAGGTTTCGCCGAGTTGTGGAAGTGTTTCGAGTATTTCAACGGGATCTGGCAGGAGCGGCAGAACGCCAGCACCCGGGGCGCCGATCTCATCTCACATCTCGCCCAGAACGAAGCGACGCGCAACATGCCGCCCAACGAGTTCCTCGGCAACATGTTGCTGCTGATCGTCGGAGGCAACGACACAACCCGCAACTCGATCTCCGGCGGCGTGCTGGCGCTCAACCAGTTCCCCGGCGAATACGCGAAGCTGAAGGCCAACCCGGACCTGATCCCCAACATGGTCCCCGAGATCATCCGCTGGCAGTCTCCCGTGGCGCACATGTGCAGAACCGCCATGGAGGACACAGAGATTGGCGGTCAGCAGATCAGGAAGTGGGACAAGGTCTGCATGTGGTACGTCTCGGGCAATCGCGACGAGAGCAAGATCGAGAATCCCGACGCGTTGGTCATCGACCGCCCGAACGCGCGGCATCACCTGTCGTTCGGGTTCGGAATCCACCGCTGTCTTGGCAACCGGCTGGCGGAAATGCAGCTCAGGATCATCTGGGAAGAGATCATGAAGCGGTTCGAGCATGTCGAGGTGGTGGGCGAGCCCAGGTACCTCAAGTCGAGCTTCATCCGCGGGATCACCGAGCTGCCTGTTCGTCTGCACCCACGCTGAGGCGATGCGGCGCAGGAGGCATCCCGCCCGCGACGAACACGAGCCGGACACTCCGGTCTGACCGCGCACGGATCAGCCGGGACCAGCCCCGCCGCAGGATCCCGCTGCAACGGCAGAGGCGTGTCGCTGCGGTTCGGTAGCATGCGTCGCGTCCGGTCCGCGTTGACCGGGCCCTCTCGTGTTCACTATCGTGACGCACGCATTGGAGACCACCGGCATGCAACCCACGACGATCAACGACCCCTGTCTCGATGAACTGAGCAGGCTCGGACTCGAACGCAACGCTCTGGAACTCGACATTTGCGGCTACACCGTGGTGTCGGATGTCATCGACCGGGAACTGACCGCGCGCGGTCTCAACGCGACGCTCGACACCTTCGCAGAACGGGTCGGTCGACGCCCCCAAATCGAAGCCGACCCGCATTACGCCGGTTACTGGGTGTCACGGTACGTGCTCCTGCAGGACCCTGCGTTCGAGTCGATCATTGTCGCTGACAAGGTCCTTGCCCTGATCGACTACCTGGTGGGCAAAGACTGCATTCTCTCGACGCTGACAGCACACATTCGTGGCGAGGGCGGCGGCAAGGTCCTCCCAAACGGCTACCTGCCACTCCATGGAGACGACACGTCAATTGCTCCGCATCCCACGTTTGCCAACTACGCGACTGTGAATATCTGTCTGACGGATGTCAGCGAAGAATCCGGATGCCTCGCCTTCGTCCCCGGAAGTCACAAACGCCTGCGCAAGCCGACCAAACAGGAATCCGTCCTCGCGGGCGAGGGCGCGAACCCCGAAGCTGTGCCGCTCGTGGCGCCGGCCGGGTCTGCCATCATCTGGCCGGCTCACACGTGGCACGGCTCCTGGGTCTCGGACACCCCGGGCCTGCGCGTCACGCTCGCCGTGCTCTACGCCCGGCCCCACTTGCAGCCGTACGAGATGTACCGCGAGACTGTGCCGGACGAGGTCCTGGCAAGAAACAGTGACCGCTTCGCGACGCTGATGGGGATGGACACGATGTACGGCTGGAATGACAACCGGGACGACTGGCACCGGAACTGGCGCGACCGTGACCGCTCCCGCTACAGTCCCCGCATCGTCGACCAAGCAGTACCCGCACGCGAACAGATCTGATCGGAGCCCAGGAATGCCGCACGTCACCGTCACCGCCATCTACACCTACCCCGTCAAGAGTTGCAGAGGAACGCTGACCGATGCCGCTGACATCGCGCCAACCGGCATCGAGGGTGACCGTCAACTGATGGTCCTGAAGGAGGGCAAGTTCACGAATCAGGCATTTGTCCCTTCGCTTGCGACCATCGCTACCCGACGGGTCGACGCCAATACCATTGCATTCTCGGCCGAGGGCCACGGTGAACTGATTCACACAGTCGGTGCGGGCGGCGCTGAGTCGGCAATCAACTTCTACGGGAACGACGTGCCCGTCATCGACCAGGGTGATGCACTCGCCTCCTGGCTGTCGGACGCGACCGGTACCGACCTCCGGGTTGCCGGTCTCAAGGACACGTTTACACGGGCCGTCCCGCTCGCCGAGTTTGGCGTTGTAGACGGCATTGATCAGTCCCGCTTCGTCGACGTTGCCCCGCTGCTCGTCACCAACACCGCTTCCCTCGACGACCTGAACGGTCGCCTCGAAGCGCCCGTTCCGATGAACCGATTCAGGCCGAACGTCGTCATTGAGGGCCTCGACGCCTTCTGCGAAGACGAGGTCACCGCACTCAGCATCGAAGGACTCAAGCTGGTGCGGGCAACCCATTGCGAACGCTGCGGGGTGACGTGTACGGATCAGGAGACCGGTGAGCGGGCGAAAGAACCCCTCGCGGCGCTGCGCGCATACCGGCACCGCGAGAACGGCTACGCGGGCGGCGTCATGTTCGGCGCATACATGGGCGTCGAAGGCAGCGCAACGCTGCGGGTAGGCGACACGCTCGAAGTGAGCTGACGCGCCCTCTCTACGCGCTCCAGGCTTCGAAGTCCTTCAGCCACAGGCGCCCGCCATGGTGCGGACCGGGGTCATAACTCGAGTGGCCCAGCAGCCGCTTGCTGCGCTCGGGCAGGTGCGCAATCTCGTCGGCCGTGTACTGCATCGAGTTCGCATCTTCCGGTGTGAGCCAGCCCAGCACGAACGAAAGGTGCATCGCGTTCCGCCAGCGGTCACCCGTGCGGTTGGCACCGCCACCGTGCAGCACCTTGCCCGAATAGACCAGTGCGCTGCCGGGCATGAGCTCGGCCGCAATGCTCGCCCCGGGATCGCCTCCCTCGCGATAGTCATCCCACAGGTGGCTGCCTGGGATGACCCGCGTGGCTCCGAGTTCCTCCGTCGTCTGATCCAGCGCAATCATGGCGCTGACAGTGACCTCGGGCACGTCCGGCCACTGCGGGATGACGTAGTTGTTCCAGTTGCCGCAGTCCCGGTGCGGGACCTGCGCCGGCTCACCGGGCCCTATCAGCATGGCCTGCGCCGTGTTGAGCCAGTAGCTCCCGCACCGGGGCAGCAACACCGCATCGCCGAACGCTTCCATCACGGGGTTTGCAAGAATGTCGAAGAACGCGGGACTGAGCCTGCCGAGATGCGTGAACCGTTTTGTGGCCGCACCATGGAAGGTTGGCCAGAACCCGTCTCCCCGACTACCCGGCTCCACCGCGTCCGCGTGAGCCACCACGGCGTCGCGCATTGCGGCAATCGTGTCGCCCTGAACCATTGACTCCACGATGACCGCGCCATCTTCACCGAACGCGGCCAGCATCTCCCCGAAGTCCGCCTCGCGGGCGAAGCGCCTTAACTCAGCCATGATGCTCTGCCATGTCGCGTGCCTCGCTGGACCGTCCGTCCCCAAACTATAGCGCCGTCACGAGCACGCCCAAAGCAGGCCCGGTAGATTGGGCGCATCAGACCGAAACAGGTGCGACACGATGGTCCTCGACGACTACCTCAGGCAAGGTCAGCTTGTCGTGCTTGACGGCGCGATCGGCGGCGAGATCGAACGGCAGGGCGCCCGGATGGATGCCATCGCGTGGTGCGGTCTTGCGAACCGCAACCATCCCGACATCGTGCGCAAGGTTCACGCTGACTACCTGAGAGCGGGCGCCAACATCGCGACCGCGAACACGTTCGCGACATGCCGACACGTATTGGCCGCAACCGGATCGGGCGACGAAGCCGCCGCCATCACCCGCGCGGGCGTTCGGCTCTGCCGCGAGGCAATCGACGAGGTGGCACCGGATCGACCCGTGGCAGTCGCGGGCTCGATGTCCAACCAGGTCGCCTGGGTTCCCGGGACGTTCAGCCCGGACCCCAGGTACGCGCCCGCACCGGGCGACGCGACCGCAAACTATCGGGAACAGGCCGAGGCGCTCGCCGAGGCCGGCGCTGACTTCATCCTCCTGGAGATGATGCAGGACGTCGACTGGGCAAGCCGGCTCGCCGAGGCCGCACGTTCAGTGGGCCTCCCACTCTGGATCGGCATGAGCTGTTCGGTGACGCCCGACGGTCAGGCGGTCGCGTGGGACCAGCACCTCGAAGAGCCTGCACACCACATGGACCCGAATCATCAGCGACGTGCGAATGCGCTCCCGCTGACCGATGTGATCGGGGCGATGCTCGCATTCGAACCCCAGGTCATGGGCATCATGCACAGCGGATCATCTTCGATGCAGGCCGGACTGGACGAGTTGGCGCGGCACTGGTCGGGGCCGCGGATGGCGTACCCGGAATCCACGAACCAGCACACGGTTGATCCCGTGACCTTCACGGAGAATTGCCGCGCCTGGGTCGACAGCGGCGTCCAGGTCATTGGGGGCTGCTGCGGAACCACCGTCGAACACATCCGAACGATGGTGGACGAACTGAGGCCGGCGGCGAGCGCCTGACCGGGCACGGGTCCGTCCACTCGTCCTGCGATCAGTCCAGGCGCTGACGCAGCTCGGTCCCGATCTTCTCGAAGCCGAACTTCTGATAGAACGGCAGGTTGTGTTCGGTCGTGGGGAGAAGATACAGCCCGTATTCGGGGCATCCCCGCGCCCGCGCCCGATCCACCGTGCTCTGCACCAACAGCGCGCCAACGTTCTTGCCGCGGGCTTCCGGGGTGACGATCAACTCCTCGAGCTGGCAGTACTCTCCTCCATAGCGCATGGCGATGTTGTAGGACACCGAGGCCATACCCAGCAGCAGGCCATCTTCGTCGGCGACCAAAATCTCACCGCGGGCGCCATCCAGCAGGCTGCGGAAGGCCGCCGCGATGGGCTCCTGCTCGCTCGGCCGGGCACTACCCGTTGTCCCCGCGAGGACCGCCAACAGTTCGAGGCAGCGGGCCTCGTCCTCAGCCCGCGCGGGGCGAATCTCTACGCTCACAGGTGACTCCCAAGACCTAAGCTCATCGGCTCTACCACTCTGACTACCAGTAGTGATTGCGCTGCCCGGGCTGTCGCCCTTCGCGCTCGCGCTGCAGCACCTGCAGGGTATACCGGTCCTCCGCGAGCCGTTGCGCTTCGTCCACCGTCAGCTCGCCAACGTGGCGATAGTCGCCAGCGGTCAGGAACGCGCGCGCCGCCGCCATCGAGCCCGCGGGATCCCCCGCACGGCCGGTGCCACGATTGCCAAACCCCTCAGCGTTGCCCAGCCCGCCCGTGCCCTGCATGCCAATGCGCTGCAGCAGTTTGGGGCTCGCGTTTTCCAGCACCCGGGGATCGGTCGACAGCATGAAGTTTTCCTGGCTGCGGACCCACGGCTTCATGCTCGGCTGCACCATGACGTACCGCCAGTCGTCACCCCGGTTGATGCTGGTGCCGTGGAGCAGGCGACCGTCAAACAGCAGCACGGTGCCGGCCGGCGCCTCGACGTGAATCGTCGGGGGCAGCTTGCCCACCTTGTTGCCGCTGCCCACTGCGGGAATCAGCTTGTGTGATGTCGGCACGATCAGCGTGCCGTTGCGCTCATCCACATCCTCGAGGATGTACATGGTGGTCACGTCCACCGGCGCTTCAGGCGTCTGAAATGGATTGATGGCGCCCTGGTCCTGATGGAGTCCCATCGGCATACAGCCGGGGTAGGAGATGTTCGCGGTGAAGCTGAACACGCACCAGCCCTTGCGCAGCGTTTCGTCCAGCAGACGTTCGATGACCGGCCCGCCCTGCACCACCTCCGGATCGTGTTCCAGAAACTTTGGGAAGATCTCACCCTTGTTGATCAGGCTGCAGATGAGCTGAAAGGACCCGCCTGGATAGTCGATCCCCGCCTCCCGCTCTGCCGCCGCCTGCTCCACGAGGCGTGCCCGAGTCTGGCGTACCTGATCGGCGGACAGCGCGTCTTCGACTAGACAGAACCCCCACTCGAACAGGTCGCGGCGGAGTTGGTGCAGGTCCTTCGTCGGCGTGGGCAGATCGAAATCTTTCCAGTACGGGTGCTTGCGACCCACGGTCGTGTCGTAATACCGACCTTCCCCCCAGACAATCTCGTCTTTGGTGGCGGGGGTGCGCATCCAGGGGTTCGACTCGACAATCGAGTCCACCGGCTGGCGACTGCGCAGGAACGTCTCGTATGGTTGGAAGGCGTCGGGGCCGGAGGCGGCTTCGACCGCCTCAGGCGTGAATTCGATGGGTACAGGCATCGGCTACTCCGGAACGATTGTCGTAATCTAACCCGCTGCGTCCCCCGCGTCAGTTGCAGACCCGACCCGGTCGCGCCGACCAATTCAGCGCGGCTCGAGTCCCCGGTCCTGCCGCAGCCGGTTCATGCGTTCACCGTCACTCCCGAGACGCGGGCCCAACTCGTCGTCGCTCGCCGCGCCGGCCAAATGGCAGTTCGCGAGCGACGCGTTGTACATGATGCGTTTGACCGGGGTGATCGCAAGAATGGTCCGCAGCGGCGAATCGAGGAGCGTGTTGAAGAACGCCTGCTGCTCGGCGCTGTCGGGGTTCACCTTCGCGGCAAGGGCGGGATAGAACCACACCTTCGTCGCCTCGTCAGCAAAGAACCCGGCAGTTCCCTTGAACGTAATCGCCCCCTTCGGCAGCCCTCGCGGTGCGCCCCGGATTGCGGGACATGACGACGATGACCCCACCCGCCAGTTCGTTGACGAGATCGCGCGGAGCAATGCGCTTGCAGACAAGCAGACCCAGACGGTCGTGACCACCTCGTTCGGCGAGTCCCGTGCCGTCCGGGACCTCCTGGATCAGCGCAAATGCGTCAGCCAGATCGCGGTTGTAGAACGCGCGACGGTTGGCCGGTTGGCGTCACGCATGCCTCATGAGGTTCGTGGCAATCGCGTCCCGCTGCATCGCGCGGTAGTGGCGCACCTGCACGATCGCGAACGCGACGCCACCGACGATACTCGTCGCACCGAGTATCTCCGCGACGTTTGCGATCGTACCCAGGTCCACGCGATTCCCCCATCGACAAGTGCACCTGCAAACCTATCACTCGACATCACCCCGCGCATGTTGCCCTTCCGCGGAATCAGACACGCTGGCAACATGGCGCGCTGCATGTCCCAAAGGAGCCCCCATGCTCGAAGATCTGGCGGAGCGCGTGAACTCGAACTCACCCTTGGTGCACCGCGGCCGATGGGTGAATCTCACCTTCACGTTCGGTATTGGGGAAGACGACTTCCTGATCACCATCGAAGGGGGNCGCGTCATCAACATTGAGAACCGTCCTCTGNCTACCCGCTCCGGCGTCTTTGCCATTCGTGCATCCCGGGAGACGTGGGCTTCCCANTGGCTGAAGGTGCCGCCGCGGGACTATCACGACATCTGGAGCATGCTGCCGAAGCGCCTCGCGACCCTCGATGGCGACCTGATCCCGCTGATGCAGAACCTGCAGTACTTCAAGGACGTGATCGCCAGCCTGCGAGATGCCACAGGACAGCAGGAGCCCGCCCATGCCTGAGTTCGAATCGATCGTCGGGCGTTACTTCACGATGGACGTGGCCGGCGAACCCTGTCGAATCTACGTCGAGGAAGCCGGCACTGGCATACCGCTCGTGTGCCTGCATACGGCCGGTTCCGACGCGCGTCAGTTTCGCCATCTCCTGACGGACCCGGGGGTCACCGACCGGTTCAGGGTCATTGCGTTCGACCTGCCGTGGCACGGCAAGTCCAATCCGCCCGCAGGCTACCGGGATCGGGAATATCAACTCACAACGGATCTCTACAAGGAGATCGTGCTCGGGTTCTGCAACAGCTACGAACTGACCAACCCGGTGATCATGGGCTGCTCGATGGGCGGGCGGATTGTCCTGCACCTCGCCCTCGAACTGCCGGACCACTTTCGCGCGGTGATTGCGCTCGAGGGCGCGGACAGGCTCGAGCCCTACTACAACCTCGACTGGCTGCACCGGCCCGACGTCCACGGCGGCGAGGTCTGTGCCGCGTTCGTGTCAGCGCAGGTGGCCCCGCAGAGCCCGGACGTCTATCGCTGGGAGACCCTCTGGCACTACATGCAGGGTGGTCCGGGCGTCTTCAAGGGCGATCTCTACTTCTACTGGCATGACGGGGATTTCGATGATCGCTCCCCCCTCATCGACACGGGTCGTTGCCCGGTTTACCTGCTGTCGGGCGAGTACGACTCGTCCTGCACGCCTGAGCGCACCGCGGCCACCGCCGAGCGCATCCGGGGCTCGACCGCGACTGTCATGGAAGGGGTGGGGCATTTCCCAATGTCCGAAAATCCGGAGTTGTTTCGCGAGTACCTGCTCCCCGTACTGAAGGAGATCAGCGGGAGTTCAGGTGCCTGAAACAGACAAGAGCTGCGGCCGCCTGCGGCTGGATCGACCTGGTCACGTGACCCTTTTCAAGTGTTTCGGCCTTCGCTAGAGTCCACCGCTCACAGCGACGAAGGATGTACACATGACCTGCGAGATTGTCTACTGGCCGGGCTTCACCGGCAGGGCCGAGCCCGCAATTCTGCTGCTCGAGGACGTGGGCGCGCCGTACACCATCGACAACGACGTCCAGGGACGTATCGCCTCGCTGGCCGATCGGCTCCCCGTGTTCGCCTGCCCTCTGCTGATCGACGGCGACCTGGTTCTGTCACAGACGAGTGTGATCACGCAGTACCTCGCGCAACGGCACGGCATCGACGTCGCGGCCGAAGACCAGACAGCCGCCGCTCAGTTCGGCTACAACCTGGCGGACATCTGGCGGGAAACCTACGAAGGCCGCAAAGACGGTGTCGAGCACTACCTCACCGAACGATTCCCACGCTGGCTCGATGTGATGGAGCACAGTTTTCAGGACGGGAAGCGTTGGTATTTCACCGATGACGCACCGTCCTGGCTCGACTACCTCGCGCTCAACATCGTGACGCTTGCGACCTATTGCTGGGGAGAGCCCGCCGTCGCGCAAATGCAGGGACGCGCGCGACTCTGGGAGTGGTCGGACGCCATGCAGGCCCGGCCGCGGATCAAGGCGTATTTCGACAACTCCGCCAGCCTGCCCGTCGCCTATCCCGAGGTTCAGGCACCCGCATAACGGTCAGTGCAGGGCCGCGGCGAGGGCCGTCGCGGCGTCACCAGGTTCCGCAGCCTCCGGAGTCNGGCGGTAGGAGGACCTTGNCGGATGACAGTGCGTGCGAGCAGCGCCTCATCCACGCAGCGCACTTTCCGTANTGTTNGTCGCCAAGCCTTACGCCCGTGCGGGGGTCGGGCGCGATCAGCACGTCACCCCTGGTCGATCAGCACTACTTGATCAGAGACTTCGATCAGTACGACGGCACGATGACCCTGGNAAGTTCCGTGACAGATCTCGACCGCTCGGTCGATTGGTTCAAGGACAAGCTGGGACTCGAGGAACGGTTTCGCGCACCCGAAGCGGGATGNGCGGAGGTGACCACACCAACAGAGAACATCTCGATCGGACTCGGGATCAACGAAGAGNTCGATGGGAAAGGCGGNACAACGCCCGTGTTCGGCGTGGTGGACATCGAAGCCGCAAAGGCTGAACTCGAAGGCAACGGCGTCACGTTCGACGCCGACATCATGACGCTCCCCGGCATGGTCAAACTCGCGACGTTCTTCGACCCGGACGGCAACAGCTACATGCTGGCGCAGTCGCTGTCGTAAGGGCCGCGATTCGAGGAAGTCCCGCCAGCACCCCGGTCAGTTCCGGGATTCACTGCTCGAACGGGACCTCACCCTCCACCATCACCCGGTATAGCGTGCGTGGCTGATCGCCGTGATCGTAGGTTGCGGCGTGCAGCGCACAGCGGTTGTCCCACATGACGAAGTCACCGACCTGCCACCGATGCCGGTACATTGCATGCTGGGCGTGGGAGTGCCGGTACAGGAACTCGAGCAAATGGCGCGCCTCGCCCGAGGTCATGCCTTCTGCTTCGTGGCAGCGCTCGATCAGCGTGACGTAGAGCGCTTTACGGCCGGTCACGGGGTTCGTCCGCACAGCCGGGTGCCACACCGGGTTCGGCACTTCCTCCGGCCGCGCCGTCCCCGTCACCACGTGTTGCAGCCGCAGTCCTGCGAGCCAGCCGCGCNTCACATCCGACAACGTTTCGTAAGCCAGGTACTGATTGGCAAAGAGCGTGTCACCGCCGTGATCCGGGACTTCGACGCCGCTGAGCGAGGTGTAGGCCGGCGGCCGGTCAACGAAGCATGTGTCCGTGTGGAATCCTCCGGACTTCGGGCCTCCCGAGCCCGGATTCGCGACGACGTTGACGTCCGGGTGATCAGGGTGCGAGTCGACCCCCGGCGTAATCATCACCTCACCAAAACGGGCCATGAACTGCACGTGGTCCCGCGGCCCGAGGAACTGATCGGGAAACGCGCCGACGCANTACTCCGAGACGAGCCGCTGCACCTCCGCGACCTGCGCGTCGGACATCTCCGGGATGGGTGTCCCGGTGATCCGGACGCCGGTATGGCCGGTNAGGAGTTCGGCATGAAGTCCCGCCACGCGGGACACGTTCGATTCGACTGCTGATGGATTGGCTGCCATATGCGCGCTCCCCGAAGGTCAACACCATCATCAACCTTTCAAGCGGTTTTGTCGCCCGAGCCCGAGCGCACCCGCTGGCGTCACGGCATACTGGGTTCGAANCGGCGTTGAGGAGTGTCCGTGGCACCCACAGTACGAGAAGCTGTCCCGGCAGACCTGCCAGACATCCTGGAGTTCATCAGGGGCCTCGCGCGCTACGAGCGTGCGGAGGATGAGGTTGTCGCGACCGTCGATGACCTTGAGGCCGCGCTCTTCGGCGACAACGCAAAAGCGCGGTGCTTCATTGCCGGGATCGACGGTAAGTCCGTCGGCTGCGCGGTCTTCTTCTACAACTTCTCCACCTGGACCGGTCGGTACGGAATCTACCTCGAGGATCTGTTCGTCGAGGTAGCGCACCGGGGGACAGGCGCCGGGCTCGCGCTGATGCAGGCGCTGGCAAAAACCGCGGTGGACGAAGGCTGCACCCGCTTCGAGTGGAGCGTGCTCGACTGGAATCAGCCGTCCATCGACTTCTACGAGCGGCTTGGCGCCGAAGCGCAGTCCGAATGGATTGGCTATCGCATGGCGGGTGATGTCCTCGCGAGGCTCGCCTCACTTTGAGCTGAATTGCGTGGGTGGGGGTGAGACTCAGTCGAGCTTCTTCCGAGCTTCGCGCGAATCATTCCCGCAGCCTATCCGGACTCCACGCCCGGCAAACAGGGTCCAACTTGCGCTACGCTCGGGGGCTTCCGGTCGCACCGGCGGCCATAAAACAAGAAACGCGGGGCATCCCGCCAGGGGCAATCTGCCGGCGCAATCCAGCCCGGCGCAATCCCCTGACAACGACACGAAGCAGGTAACCCATGAAACTGCTGGTAGCCAACCGAGGCGAGATCGCCATTCGACTCATGCGAGCCGCGGCCGAACTCGACATCCCTACCGTTGCCATCGCGCCCGCCGACGATGGCGGCGCGCTGCACACCGTCAAGGCCGAAGAGGCCTGCGAACTGACGGGATCGGGGCCCGCCGCCTATCTCGACATCGAACAGATTGTGCAGGTGGCGAAAGACGCCGGCTGTGACGCGGTGCACCCGGGCTACGGCTTTCTCGCCGAGAACGCCG
>PBVL01000096.1 GCA_002728675.1 Gammaproteobacteria bacterium | reverse complement strand
TCAAATAACTCCCGTCGCGTGCTTCGGGGTTTCGCCGGCCACCCGCGTTCCGGGCGGTCGGCGCGATCCACCGAATTCGGCCGCACGGGCAGTCCCGTGGGGCCAAACGCTGTCGCCTGTGACCGGTTTCACCCGGAAGCAAGCACTGAGCCGGAGTGGGCGCGGGTGTATGGCGATGCACGAAACAGTGGTAAGCTCTCCCGGTTGGAGAATTAGCGACATTGCCGAACACCACTTTTCTTGCTTTGGAGACAACCCGAGCGGCTGTCTCCTATACGCGTTTGTCAGGGGTCACGAACGCCTGAATCCTGCGTTGCTGGTTGCGGCGCAGGCCGCGTCATCCGCGGGCTCCTGGGCTTGAGGACACTGGGCCGGGGCGCGGAGACACGCGCGAAACGCGTTGCGCCTCGAGGGATGCGCAGCGCCGGAGCGTGAAGCGGGAAGGAACAGCAGGGCGTAGCAAGGCAGAGAAAGTTCGGCAATGCAGTGGGTGTCCGCCAGACCCCGACAGAGAGTCTGGCAGGCAGACGACGAGTTCGTTCGAATCCGAGTGGGTTCCTGCGAACGACAGGTTTGAAGATTGGAGGCAGCCCTTGAAAGATCTTCTGAACATACTCAGATCGCACGGACAGGCAGAAGAATTCGACTCGCTCCGGATTGGCCTTGCGTCACCGGAGTTGATCCGCTCGTGGTCGTACGGTGAGGTCAAGAAGCCGGAGACCATCAACTATCGGACCTTCAAGCCTGAGCGCGACGGGTTGTTCTGCGCCAAGATTTTTGGTCCGAACAAGGACTACGAGTGCCTGTGCGGCAAGTACAAGCGCCTCAAGCACCGTGGTGTCATCTGCGAGAAGTGCGGCGTTGAAGTCGCGCTCGCCAAGGTCCGCCGCGAGCGGATGGGTCACATCGAGCTCGCCTCGCCGGTTGCGCACATCTGGTTCCTGAAGTCGCTGCCGTCCAGGATTGGCCTGTTGATGGATATGACCCTGCGCGACATCGAGCGCGTGCTCTACTTCGAGTCGTTCGTGGTGACGGACCCGGGATTGACGACGCTCGAGAAGCGCCAACTGCTCACCGATGATCAGTATTACGAGGCGCTCGAGGAATTCGGCGACGAGTTCGAGGCGAAGATGGGTGCTGAGGCTATTCAGGACCTCATGAAGGACATGGATCTCAAAGACGAGATCATGACCATCCGCGAAGAGCTGCCGACCACCAATTCCGAAACGAAGATCAAGAAGCTCACGAAACGCCTGAAACTCATGGAGGCGTTCGAGCAGTCCGGCAACAAGCCGGAGTGGATGATCTTCAACGTGCTTCCGGTCCTGCCGCCGGATCTGCGTCCGCTGGTACCGCTGGAAGGTGGGCGGTTCGCGACGTCTGACCTGAACGATCTCTACCGTCGCGTCATCAACCGCAACAACCGTCTCAAGCGTCTGCTCGATCTGTCGGCCCCGGACATCATTGTTCGGAACGAGAAGCGGATGCTCCAGGAAGCCGTTGACGCACTGCTCGACAATGGCCGGCGCGGCCGGGCGATCACGGGCACGAACCGTCGCCCGCTGAAGTCGCTCGCCGACATGATCAAAGGCAAGCAGGGCCGCTTCCGCCAGAACCTGCTGGGCAAGCGTGTCGACTACTCGGGACGCTCGGTGATCGTTGTTGGTCCGACGCTGCGACTGCACCAATGCGGGCTGCCCAAGAAGATGGCACTCGAGCTGTTCAAGCCTTTCATCTTCGGCAAGCTCGAAGCGCGCGGGCTCGCAACGACGATCAAGGCCGCGAAGAAAATGGTCGAACGCGAGACGGCGGAGGTCTGGGACATCCTGGCCGAAGTCATCCGCGAGCACCCCGTGCTCCTGAACCGTGCGCCGACCCTGCACCGCCTGGGGATTCAGGCGTTCGAGCCCGTACTCATCGAAGGCAAGGCAATCCAGCTCCACCCGCTCGTCTGTACCGCGTACAACGCCGACTTCGACGGCGACCAGATGGCCGTACACGTGCCGCTGACGCTGGAAGCGCAGCTCGAGTCGCGTGCGCTGATGATGTCGACCAACAACGTGCTGCTGCCGGCGGACGGTGAGCCCATCATCGTGCCCTCGCAGGACGTCGTCCTTGGCGTCTATTACATGACCCGCGACCGGATCAACGATGTCGGCGAAGGAATGGCCTTCAGCGACGTCGAGGAAGTCTCCCGCGCATATCGTGCGGGCAAGGTCGGGCTGCAGGCCAAGGTCAAGGTGCGCGTCACCGAGACGTACCTCGAAGAAGACGGCGAGATGGTCGAGCGAACCGAGGTGAAAGACACCACGGTTGGCCGCGCGCTGCTCTACGAGATCGTGCCCGACGGGCTCGCCTACGAGCACGTAAACCGGCCGCTTGCATCCCGCGACATCTCCAAACTGATCAACGTGTGTTACCGCACGGTGGGTCTGAAGGACACGGTCATCTTCTGTGACCAGCTCATGTACATGGGCTACGAGTATTCGACCAAGTCCGGTGCGTCGATTGGCGTCGAAGACTTCGTTATTCCTGACGAGAAGGTGACGATCATCGATGAGGCGGAGGGCGAGATTCGCGAGATCGAATCCCAGTTCGCGTCTGGTCTCGTGACGCAGGGGGAGAAGTACAACAAGGTCATCGACATCTGGACCCGTGCCAACGACCTCGTCGGCTCGGCGATGATGGACACGCTCTCGAAAGAGAAAGTGGTCAACCGGGACGGTGAAGAAGAGGAACAGTCCTCCTTCAACAGCGTCTGGATGTTCTCCGACTCCGGTGCGCGGGGCTCTCCCGCCCAGATCCGGCAGCTGTCGGGTATGCGCGGACTGATGACGAAGCCGGACGGCTCCATCATCGAGACGCCCATTACGGCCAACTTCCGCGAAGGCCTGTCGGTCATGCAGTACTTCATCTCGACGCACGGCGCGCGCAAGGGGCTGGCGGACACCGCACTCAAGACGGCCAACTCCGGTTACCTGACACGGCGTCTCGTCGATGTCGCGCAGGATCTCGTCGTCACAGAATTCGACTGCGGAACGGACCGCGGTCTGGTGATGACCGCGGTCATCGAAGGCGGTGACGTCGTTGAGCCGCTCGGCAACCGGGTGCTCGGTCGCGTCGTCGCTGCCGACGTCTACAACGCTGCCGGCGACGAAGTGCTGATCCCGCAGGACACGATGATCGACGAGCGCTGGGTCAGCAGGCTCGAAGACATGGGCGTNGNCGAGATCATCGTCCGCTCGGCCATCACCTGCGACACGCGTTACGGCATCTGCAGCAAGTGTTACGGACGCGACCTCGGTCGTGGACATCTCGTCAACATTGGCGAGGCCGTTGGAGTGATCGCGGCCCAGTCGATCGGAGAGCCGGGTACGCAGCTCACGATGCGGACGTTCCACATTGGTGGCGCGGCGTCCCGGGCGACAGCAATCGACAACGTCCAGGTGAAGCACTCCGGAACCATTCGACTGCACAACCTCAAGACCATCGAGAAATCGACCGGCGAACTGGTTGCAGTCTCCCGCTCAGGTGAGATTGCGGTGGCGGACGACGAGACCGGGCGTGAGCGCGAGCGTTACAAGCTCCCGTATGGCGCGGTCCTGCGCAAAGGCAACGAGGACACCGTGGAGGGCGGCGAAGTGGTCGCCAACTGGGATCCCCACACTCACCCGATCGTCACCGAGGTGGCGGGCAAGGTCGTGTTCGAGGGTATGACTGAGGGTGTCACGGTACGCCGGCAGGCGGACGAACTCACGGGTCTGACCAGCATCTCGGTGCTCGATCCGAAAGATCGTCCAACTTCGGGCAAGGACGTGCGTCCGGCTGTGAAGCTGGTCGACGACGAAGGCAACGATCTGTTCCTGGTTGGCACCGACGTGCCTGCGCACTACTTCCTCGATCCGAACGCGATTCTGTCGCTCGAGGACGGTGATCACATCGATGTGGGCGACGTCATCGCGCGGATTCCGCAGGAAGGCTCGAAAACACGTGACATCACGGGTGGTCTGCCCCGCGTGGCGGACCTCTTCGAAGCGCGGAAGCCAAAGGATGCCGCGGTTCTTGCAGAAATCTCGGGCACCGTCAGCTACGGCAAGGAGACGAAAGGCAAGCGCCGTCTCGTCATCACGCCGGGTGAAGCGGAGGTTGCCGCGGGCGAGAGCGAAGAGCATTACGAAGTGCTCATTCCGAAGTGGCGTCACATGACCGTGTTCGAAGGTGAGCACGTGGACAAAGGGGAGGTCGTGTCTGACGGCCCCGAGAATCCGCATGACATCCTTCGCCTGAAAGGTGTGTCCGAGCTTGCCAAGTACATCGTCAAGGAAATCCAGGACGTGTACCGGCTGCAGGGTGTGACCATCAATGACAAGCACATCGAGGTGATCGTCTGCCAGATGCTGCGCAAGATCGAGGTCAAGGAACCGGGCGAGTCCGAGCTCATCAAGGGCGAGCAGCTCGAGTACAACCAGATCCTCGAGATCAACGATCGACTCAAGAGCGAGAGCAAACAGCAGGTCGAATACGAGCGTACGCTGCTCGGCATCACCAAGGCTGCACTCGCGACGGAATCGTTCATCTCGGCGGCGTCCTTCCAGGAGACCACGCGCGTCCTTACGGAAGCGGCGGTCACCGGCAAGCGCGACTACCTGCGCGGGCTGAAGGAGAACGTGATCGTGGGTCGTCTGATCCCGGCTGGTACGGGGCTCCGTTACCACGAGGAGCGACGTCGCAAGCGCGACCAGGGTGTCGACGACGATCAGTCCACCATTACGGCGGATGAGGTCGAACAGGCGCTGTCGGACGCGTTCAACCAGTAAGGCTCCCAGAGCCGGTTGTTCGGACCGTCGCAGCAGGAAGGCCAGTGCCCGCGGGTGCTGGCCTTTTTGTTTTGTGGGCAGGCTGTGGGAAGGCGTGACCGCCTTGGGGCGTCGGACACGATGGTTGGTCACCACCGTGTGGAAACCGGTTGACCTGCCAACCCCCTCTCATTAGAATCCGCCCACTTTTTTCCAGGCCCTCAGACACAAGAACGAGCGGCCGCTCAGGAGTTGGCGGAGACATGGCAAGAATCAGTCAGTTGGTGCGTAAGCCGCGCAAACGCAAAGTTGCGAAGAGCGACGTGCCGGCGCTGCAGTCCTGCCCGCAGCGGCGTGGGGTGTGCACACGTGTTTACACCACCACACCGAAGAAGCCGAACTCCGCGCTGCGCAAGGTTTGTCGGGTCCGCTTGACCAACCAGTACGAGGTGACTTCGTACATTGGTGGAGAAGGCCACAACCTGCAGGAACACTCCGTGGTGCTCATCCGCGGCGGTCGTGTGAAGGACCTGCCTGGTGTTCGATATCACGTCGTGCGCGGCACGCTTGATACCACCGGCGTATCCGATCGGATGCAGGGCCGCTCCAAGTACGGCACCAAGCGTCCGAAATCCTGACGGGCACACTGCCCTGAAGCGATCGTCGAGCCCCAGGGCTCGGCGCACATTCCAGAAGTAAGGCCGGGCCTGATGCCCGGGTCACCTGAAGAGAGAACCAATGCCCCGAAGAAGAACTCCGGAAAAGCGGCAAATCCTGCCTGATCCGAAATACGGCAATCAGACGCTTGCCAAATTCATGAACCACGTGATGGTCAGCGGCAAGAAGTCGGTGGCTGAACGCATCGTTTATGGCGCGCTCGATCGCATCACTGAACGTGGTGCGGGTGACCCCATCGAGATCTTCGAGAACGCGCTCGAAGCGGTGGCGCCCGCCGTCGAGGTCAAGTCCCGACGGGTTGGTGGTGCAACCTATCAGGTGCCGGTCGAGGTTCGCCCGTCACGTCGCACCGCACTTGCCATGCGCTGGCTCGTTGATGCGGCGCGTCGGCGCGGGGAGAAGTCCATGGCCCAGCGTCTTGCCGGTGAACTGATGGATGCAGCCGAGGGCCGCGGTTCCGCCGCGCGTCGCCGTGAAGAGACGCATCGCATGGCGCAGGCCAACCAGGCGTTTGCCCACTACCGGTTCTGACGACCGGCGATCGCAGACTGACGATCGAAGACTGAAGATTGACGATTGATCACGGCCCCGGCGTTGACCCCGGGGTCTTCAAGCGCAGGCGAAGCGCACCCATAACCCAACGCCTTGACGGCTAAAGAGACTGACGTGCCCAGATCAACACCTCTCAGACGATATCGGAACATTGGCATCGTGGCCCACGTGGACGCAGGCAAGACGACGACAACGGAACGCGTCCTCTTCTACACGGGTATCTCGCACAAGATTGGCGAGGTGCACGATGGCGCTGCGGTGATGGATTGGATGGAGCAGGAGCAGGAGCGTGGCATCACGATCACCTCCGCCGCCACCACGACGTTCTGGAAAGGCTCCGAAGAGCAGTTCGACGAACATCGCATCAACATCATCGACACCCCGGGCCACGTGGACTTCACCATTGAAGTCGAACGTTCGCTGCGCGTACTCGACGGTGCGGTCGTCGTGTTCTGCGCCACGTCCGGGGTGGAGCCGCAGTCCGAAACCGTGTGGCGTCAGGCCAACAAGTACGAAGTGCCCCGCATGGTGTTCGTCAACAAGATGGACCGTGCCGGTGCTGACTTCCTNCGTGTCGTGAANCAGATCGACGAGCGTCTTGGCTCGGCCCCCGTGCCGATCCAGTTGCCCATCGGTGCGGAAGAAGATTTCAAAGGCATCGTCGACCTCGTCCGGATGAAGGCGTTCTACTGGAACGAGGAAGACCGCGGACTGACCTGGCGTACCGAAGAGATCCCCGCCGACCTGGCGGAGCAGGCTGACGAATACCGCGAGAAGATGNTCGAGGCGGCGGCGGAAGCCAACGACGAGCTGATGGAGAAGTACCTCGAAGAGGGTGAGCTGACNGAGGAAGAGATCCGTCAGGGCCTGCGGCAGCGCACGATCGACAACGAGATTGTGCTGGCACTCTGCGGCTCAGCCTTCAAGGACAAAGGTGTGCAGCCGATGCTGGACGCCGTGGTGGACTTCCTGCCGGCACCCAACGAGGTGAAGCAGATCAGCGGCTTTCTCGAGGACGGTGAGACCGAAGAGACGCGCCCGGCAGACGACGACGCGCCGTTCGCCGCGCTCGCGTTCAAGATCGCGACCGACCCGTATGTCGGCACGCTGACGTTCTTCCGTGTGTACTCCGGTGTGCTCAATTCGGGTGATGCGGTGTTCAACCCTGTCAAGGACAAGAAGGAGCGGATTGGCCGGATGGTGCAGATGCACTCGAAGGACCGCACCGAGATCAAGGAAGTGCGCGCGGGCGACATTGCTGCCGCGATTGGCCTCAAGTCAGCAACCACGGGTGACACGCTGTGCGCGGAAGGTGACGTCATCACGCTCGAGCGGATGGAGTTCCCGGAGCCCGTNATTCACGTTGCGGTCGAGCCGAAGACCAAGAGCGACCAGGAAAAGATGGGCGTCGCGCTCGGCAAGCTCGCCGCGGAAGACCCGTCGTTCTCGGTACGAACCGACGAAGAGTCCGGGCAGACGATCATCGGCGGGATGGGCGAGCTCCACCTCGACATCATCGTCGATCGGATGAAGCGCGAATTCCAGGTCGAGGCGAACATCGGTAAACCGCAGGTGGCATACCGCGAGACGATTCGTTCGACGGTCGAGCAGGAAGGCAAGTTCGTCCGTCAGACAGGTGGTCGCGGGCAGTACGGCCACGTCTGGCTGCGGATCGAGCCGCTCGAAGACGGCGGTTACGAGTTTGTCGACGAGATTGTCGGCGGTGTTGTACCCCGCGAGTACATCGGCGCTGTCAACAAGGGTATCGAAGAGCAGCTCGCCAACGGCGTGCTCGCCGGCTATCCGCTCGAAGGCGTGAAGGCAACCCTGTACGACGGCTCCTACCACGACGTCGACTCCTCGGAGGTTGCGTTCAAGGTGGCAGGTTCGATGGCCATGCGCGAAGGNGCGCTGAACGCCAACCCGGTCCTGCTCGAGCCAATCTTCAAGGTCGAGGTGGTGACACCAGAAGACTATTACGGTGACGTCATCGGCGATCTGAACCGTCGGCGGGGCATTGTGCTCGGCATGGAAGACACAGTCGCGGGCAAGGCCGTGCGCGCAGAGGTGCCGCTGTCCGAGATGTTCGGCTACGCCACCGATCTCCGCTCGCAGACCCAGGGCCGGGCGACGTTTTCCATGGAGTTCGAGAAATACAAAGATGTACCCGACAGCATCGCCGAGACGGTCATCAACAAGTAGGAACTGAACGATGACCGGCTCCCTCGGGTGCCCGGAACAGCTAACTGAAGAGGGGTGTGCCCCACGGTGGCCAGACCGAACTGGTCACCGGCAAACGTAAAAGTGAGGTGACTTGTGTCCAAAGAGAAGTTTGAGCGTACAAAGCCGCACGTGAACGTGGGAACGATCGGTCACGTGGACCACGGTAAGACGACGTTGACGGCGGCGATCACGAAGGTGTGTGCGGAGACGTACGGAGGCGAGTTCAAGGCGTTTGACGCGATTGACAACGCACCGGAAGAACGCGAGCGCGGGATTACGATTGCGACGTCCCACGTCGAGTACGACTCGCCGGAACGTCACTACGCGCACGTTGATTGCCCGGGTCACGCTGACTACGTGAAGAACATGATCACGGGCGCGGCGCAGATGGACGGCGCGATCCTGGTGGTGTCGGCCGCGGATGGCCCGATGCCGCAGACGCGTGAGCACATTCTGCTGTCGAAGCAGGTGGGTGTGCCGTACATCATCGTGTTCCTGAACAAGGCGGACATGGTTGACGACGAGGAGCTTGTGGAACTCGTCGAGATGGAAGTGCGTGAACTGCTGGACCAGTACGAGTTTCCGGGTGACGACACGCCGATCATCATCGGCAGCGCGCTGAAGGCTCTGGAAGGAGATACGTCGGAGATCGGTTCGGCGGCGATCCAGAAGCTCGTGGAGACGCTGGATGAGTACATTCCGCAGCCTGAGCGTGATGTAGACCAGCCGTTTCTGATGCCGATTGAGGACGTGTTCTCGATCTCGGGTCGCGGCACGGTGGTGACGGGGCGTATCGAGCGCGGGATCGTGAAGGTCGGCGACGAGCTGGAGATTGTGGGTATCAAGGACACGGACATGACGACGTGTACGGGTGTCGAGATGTTCCGCAAGCTGCTTGACGAAGGTCGGGCAGGCGAGAACGTTGGTGTGCTGCTGCGTGGCACGAAGCGTGATGAGGTTGAGCGCGGGCAGGTGCTTGCGGTGCCGGGTTCGATCACGCCGCACACGAAGTTCGAAGCGCAGGTGTACGTTCTGACGAAAGACGAAGGTGGCCGTCACACGCCGTTCTTCAAGGGTTACAAGCCGCAGTTCTACTTTCGTACGACGGACGTGACGGGTTCGGTGGAGTTGCCCGAGAACGTCGAGATGGTGATGCCTGGTGACGACATCGACATGAAGGTCGAGTTGATTGCGCCGATCGCGATGGAAGAAGGGCTGCGTTTCGCAATTCGCGAAGGCGGCCGTACGGTAGGCGCGGGCGTCGTCACCAAAATCATCGAATAAGCAAGAGCGTCCAGCAGCGCCGGCAACCGAGGTAGGAGAGAGGAACGATTCGGAACAGCAGACTCTAGGCCAGTAGCTCAATTGGCAGAGCGGCGGTCTCCAAAACCGCAGGTTGGGGGTTCGATTCCCTCCTGGCCTGCCATCTGTTTAGAACGCGTCCCGAATACGACTCGACAAGCATGAACGCAAAGGCTGAAACGACCGCGAGCAAACTCGATCCATTCAAGTGGATCGTCGCGGTTGCCATTGTTGGCGGTGGCGTCTATGTCAATGCCATGTACGCCGCTGAGCCTTTCCTCTACCGACTGATTGCCGGACTTGCCCTCGGGGCTGTAGTGGCGTTCATCCTCATGCAGACCGCCCAGGGTCAGTCGACCTGGAAACTTGCGAAAGAGGCAAATGTCGAGATACGCAAGGTCGTTTGGCCGAACCGCACCGAAACGACTCAGACGACGCTGATCGTTGTCGTCGTGGTGCTGTTGGTGGCTCTCATGTTGTGGGGTCTTGATTCGGGCGTCAGCTGGATTGTCCAGGGCGTCATCGGGTAGGGCGGGGATACTGTAATGAGCATGCGCTGGTATGTGGTACACGCCTACTCGGGTTACGAGAAACAGGTGATGCGTGCGTTACAGGAACGCATCAACCTCTCCGAACACGGGGACAAGTTTGGCGAAGTGATCGTCCCTGCCGAAGAGGTGGTGGAAATGCGTGCGGGGCGCAAACGTCGCAGCGAACGGAAGTTCTTCCCCGGCTACGTGCTGGTCGAGATGGAGCTGGATGATGACACCTGGCACCTGATCAAGGAGACGCCGCGGGTCATGGGGTTCATTGGCGGCAAGGCGGATAAGCCCGCGCCGATTTCCGAGGCGGAAGCCAACCAGATCCTGCAGCGAGTCAACCAGGGCACTGATGCCGCAACGCCCAAGACGGTGTTCGAGCCAGGTGAGCTGGTCCGGGTCATCGACGGGCCGTTCAACGATTTCAGCGGTGTCGTCGAAGAGGTCAATTACGAGAAGAGCCGGGTGCAGGTCGCGGTCTCCATCTTTGGACGATCAACCCCGGTTGAACTCGACTTCGGGCAGGTCGAGAAAGGCTGACCGGCCAGCGGGGCGCGACCCCGCTTACGGAACGAAGACGGATAACGAATCAGAGGCCGCGTGACGCGGCAAGCAGAGCAAACGAGCAATGGCGAAGAAAATCGACGCGTAC
>PBVL01000095.1 GCA_002728675.1 Gammaproteobacteria bacterium | reverse complement strand
CGGGCTGGCGACCGTCGCCGCCCGCGTAGTGTTGCGAGGCGGGCCACGCACAGAGCGGTCGTCCCTCGCTCGTGTCCCCGGGGCGGAACCGGGCGACAATTTGGTCTGGTGCCTTGCCGGTTGTGTGCCAGCGATCGATTTCGCCGACCCAGTCGACAAACGAAGCGCCATCGCCGCCGGCGCACTGCAGCACTCCGGGCATCATGAAGAGCCGCACGTCGTCTCCGGCCTGCGGATCGCGCGCGAGCACCGCCTTCATGTAGTCCGTGCTCATGCGTGCCGAGAGGGCGACGTCCGCCCAGCCGTGATACATGAGCAGTTTGCCGCCGCGGGCGCGGGAGGCGTAGAGATCGGGGTTCGTCGCCGCGAGTTGCTGGGTGACCGGGCCACTGTCCTGAATGTAGGTACCGAAGTCGTAGTCGACATACGACCATTCCGGGTCCTGGTAGACAAAGTAGCGCATGAGACCCACGCCAAAGCCGAACGCCGCGGTTGGCACGACGCCTGGAACCGTACTGGGCGCANCAGTCAGCCAACTGCCCCAGCCGTTGCCGTCGACATCCTCCGCGCCGAACGGAAACCCGGGGAAGGGCCTGTCGCCTTCGGGGTCGCCAAGTACGCCGTCGGTGAGGCCGTCGTTTGCATCGCACGCGGCTTCGATCGCGTTCCGGAGCGTCTTNCGGTGGCCGGACGTTACGACGGGCGGGCCAACCGTCGCGGGGTCCNGGTGCATGTGCTGAGTGATCCAGGTGAACGTGCCGCCAATGCCCTAGAAGTCCAGCGCGGGCGCCCCGGCAACGATGGCGTCGAAGTCGTCCGGGTATCGCTGCGCGTCGATGAGCGCCTGACGACCGCCGTTGCTGCAGNCGAAAAAGTACGACGCGCCGGGNGCCCTGGCGTAGAAGTCATCGACGATCGCTTTTGAGGTAACCGTTGCNCTGTGAACGGCGAGATGTCCGTAGTTGACGATGGCTTCGTAGTCCCGCAGCGCCCAACTGCCGTCGATGCCCCCGCCTGGTGTCCGGTATCCGTCGTGGCGGTGGCGTAGCCGCGTTGCAAAACGCCGGGGCCCATCGCCTGGTTGTTCAGGCTTCCGGCAAATCCGCCACCGCCACCCATGACGAATTTGCCGTTCCAGTTCGTGGGCAGCCAAACCGAGAACCGGATGNTCCTGCCGATGCAGCCGTCCACCTTNCAGTGCGTGACGGGCTGGTCGGCGTCCGTGATGGCAAGGTGCTCGAGCGGTTTGCAGTGGTCGAGCGCCAGCGCGGCCGATGGCAGCAACAGGGTNATGACGGTCAGCAGGTGAGCTTGCAGGGCTCGTTGCATGGGAACCTCCGGGATGCCGCGCGAGTGGTTGCCCGACCATACTCGCTTGAACGGCATCGCGCTCGGCTCCTGTCAGTCCGCGCGGAATTCCCGAATTGGCCGATAGAGGCGCCAGATGAGGAAGGTCGCGCCGATCGAGAGAAAGCCGGCCATCACCATCGTGTTCCCCGCGCCGATCGCCCCCGCCCACGCACCGACCCAGATCGTGCCGATGTTNTTGGCGGTCTGTGCCGCNAGCACGAGCAGGGCAAATGCCCGTCCACGCATGNGATCCGGCGTCGTGAGCATGACGGTCGTGTGCCTGACGGCAACGGTCACCGCGTCCGCCGCGCCGAGCAGTCCGATCATCAACATGCCTAGCCAGAGCGTACTGGCCGTGCCGAAGCCGAACAGGATGAAGCCGTACGCGAACGACGCGTACAGCACGAGCATGCCTTTGGCTCGGTATCGCACCAGCAGCAGTGCCACGAACGATCCGATGATCGCTCCCGTCGAGTTGGCGGCGCCGAGCATGCCGGTTGCACTTGCACCTCCGGCGAAGAGCGCCAGCGCCAGAACCGGAAGGATTTCGCGGTAGAAGGACGAGACCGTGATGCCCGCGTCNAGCAGGAACAGACCGGGCAGGATCGGGTGTTTGGCAACGTAGGAGAACCCGTCGCGCGTCTGCTGCCATGCGGACGTGGGGGCGTCTTCTTCGTGTCCGTCAGCGCGGCCGGCCGCCCGGATGAAGAACGGCAGGCCCGCTGACAGCAATGCGATCAGTCCCCCAAGCAGGAACACCGCGCTCAGCCCGGCACTGACCGCGACCGCCGCGAAGATCAGCGGGCCGATGATTGCCGCCGCGTTCTGCGATGCGGTGTCGGTCGAAGTTGCGAGCATCAGGTACTGCTTCGGCATCACGATCGGGATGAGCGCCGAGCGTGCGGGGCTCGCCAACATCTGGGATGCCGCGGTCAGTCCGATACCGATGTACACCATCGTGGGCGACAGCAGGTCGTTCCAGTTCAGGACCGCGAGCGCAATCAGGGCCACGGCCGTGGTGCTGTTCGAGAGGGTGATCAGCAATTTCCGGTCGATATGGTCGGCCAGCGTGCCGCCCCAGAGCAGCGCGGGAATCTGCACCACCAGCTGGATGACCCCGATGAAGCCGACTAGCGCGGCGGCCCCCGTCTCGTCGTACAGCCATTGGGCGGTCCCGAGAATGCGCATCCACAGGACAATCTGCGTTGTGACCATCGTTGCCCACAGGAAGCGATAGTCGCGGAAGGCGAACGCGTACCAGGGCGGTGGCGTCGGCCCGCGTTGCNCCGTGTCTGTGTCCTGCTCGCTGATAGCCGTTTTCCGGGGACTGCTGCGGTCGCGGAGTATATAGCCTGCGTGTGCGCGTCACCCCCGGGACGTCCGCGGACGGCTTGGTATGATCCGCGGACGCTGCCTGGAGCNCTTTCTCAATGGCCATCGACTACTCCGCGCTGCGCGAGGCCGTGCCGTACGACACCCATCTGCCCGGCGAAACGACCGCCGGGGCGACCCCCGACGACATTCGCCACTTCAAGCAGCACGGCTTTTTCGTCAAGCGTGGGCTGCTCGCTGATGCGCCGCTGGCCGACATCCGCCGGTACATGTGGGCGCGTGTGCCGCGACAACTCATGACCGAATCCAACCCCGACTCCTGGCTCGCGAGGCCCCACCGGAAGTGGAACGCCGAGGATGGATTGCGGGTCGGCGTGCTGTCCCGTGGCAGTTGGAAGATGCGCTCGCGGACCATCGGCACCGAGCAGTTCATGGTCGACGCGACGGCGCGGCACCCGCGGATGGTGGCGATTGCCGGGCAGATGATCGGAACGCCGCTCAAGGAGACGCAGAGAGTACGCGGCGTGTACTGCATTCTGCCGCATCCACCCCACGTGACAGGTACCCTTGGTCCGCATACCGACGATCAGGCGGCGCAGCTGGGTGCGATGGTCCTCATCGATGACGTGCCGCCGCGATGCGGCGGTTTCACGCTCTGGCCGGGCTCACACCTCATCTTTCGGCGCTTCTGGAGTGCCAACGTGGGGGGGCGGATCGTCGATCAGGACGCCTACGAGGCGGCGGTTGCTGCTGTGCTGACGGACGTTCAACCGGTGGAGATCACCGGCAAGGCCGGGGACGTCGTGTTCTGGCACGGCCGGATGATGCACTCGGCGGGCATCAACCATTCCGCGGTCGAAGGCAATCGCCCCGTGGCCCGGCTCGTGGTGCCCTGCGACTACCAGCTTGGCGGCAAGACGTACTACGACGACGATGAGCAGGGGCCGGGCGCGAAAGCGCAGTGGTGGGTCGACACGCGCAACTTCCGTGAAGATCCACCGCCAACGGACGACAACGTCTGGCTGGACTGGTTGATCTGATCCGGGTACGGGCAGCCGGCGCCAGGGCATACCCCGCAGAGCTCCGTTCGGGCGGATGTCGCGGCCCCGTTCAATGTCGGGCAAGGGCCGTGGATGCATGTCGGATCATTTCTCTCCTCGATTGATCTCGCATGTGCGGTCAAATTGGGCAATGCTGAACCGATTCCGTGAACTGTGACGCCGCGTCGCGCGTGGCGGTTGCCCGTGCGAGTTTTCAGCATCTCCCGATACCAACTATCCGTCGTACTTGCGGTGACGCTCGTTGCTCACGTTGCGTGTGCGCATGGCGAGCAACGTGGCGCGGTCGTGTTCGGCAGTTTCGGCAACGAGTCCGCTGCGCGCGCGTTCCTCGAACCCACCGCCGACACCGGCCCGCTGTCGGTGGTCGAAGCGGATGTGCGCGGTCAGCGCTACTACCGTGTTCTGAGCGAGGTGCTGCCCGAAACGCGCGCGCGTGCGCTCATCGCGTCCGCCCGTGCATCCGGGCTGCAGGCATGGTTCCTAGCGGAGCCCGAGCCCGCGCCGACGGGCGTGTCCCGGCCCGAAGNAAAGCGGGTGGAAAAGCCAGTCCCGNCCCTCGCTGCTGTGCGACGGGATCGTCCGCCCGAGCGGGCCTCGAAGCGTGGGATCGTGCGCGTCAGCCCCGAACGAACGCCCGCCCCGGCGTTGCCGCTGGCGCCGGTGTCCGCGGACGCAGCATCCGCTGACGCATCCAACCTGGCACCGGCCGACGCACAACGCATTGTGGTTGAGCGCTTTGACAACGCGGAGGTCCGTGTCGATGGCGTACTCGATGAAGCCGTGTGGAGTGAGGTGACCGGCTACGACAACATGACCGTGACCGAGCCGGTCACGCTGGAGCGCGCCCCGCTCAGGACGGTCAGCCGGTTCATCGCGACGCCTCGCGGGCTCTACGTCGGCGCGACGCTGGAGCAGCCCGCGGACAAGCTCATCTCGAGACTCTCCGCGCGTGACCAATACCTGAACCGCGACGCCTACGGCGTTGTCATCGATACGTCGGGCGAGGGCCTCTACGGCTATTGGTTCACGGTCAATCTCGGCGGGTCCGTACAGGATGGCAAGGTGGCACCGGAGCGCAGCTTTTCGACCGAGTGGGATGGCCCCTGGATCAGCGATACGGCGGTGACCGAAGACGGCTGGAGCGTCGAGATGTTCCTCCCGTGGTCAATGATGACGATGCCCGTCGAAGCGGATGAGCGCACGATGGGCTTCTGGGTCCAGCGCAAGGTGGCCTATGTCGATCAGCGCTATGGCTGGCCGGCCCTGCCGTTCACGTCCCCCAAATTCATGTCCGCCCTCAACACCATGGCGGTGCCGGGGGTGCAGCCCAAACAGCAGTGGGCCCTGTATCCGTACCTCGCGGGCGGTGCGGACGGGATTCGTGAGGAAACGAAGAGCCGTGCGGGGATGGACATCTTCTGGCGTCCGACATCCAGTCTGCAGATCACGGCGGCGGTGAATCCGGACTTTGGTGCCGTCGAGTCGGATGACGTGGTCGTGAACCTCTCCGCGTTCGAGACGTATTTCGCGGAGAAGCGGCTGTTCTTCNTGGAGGGGCAGGAAGTCTTCATCTCGACGCCGCGCGCCGAGAGCCGGCAGAGCTCCACCCGGGGCAGCGGGGGGCGGCGTGCGCCATCGACCTTCACACGCGAGCCGATCACCCTGATGAACACGCGTCGCGTAGGCGGTGCGGCGACGCACGTGTCGATCCCGGATGGGATCTCCGTGAGTGGTGTCGAGCGGTCCAAACCGACCGATCTGCTCGGCGCGGTGAAAGTGGTCGGTGAAGTCGGAAACTTCCGTTTCGGGTCGCTTGCCGCGTTCGAGGACGAGGTCGAGTTCCGGGGCACGCTCGACGCCACCGGCGACGAGGTCACGGTGAGAGCTGATGGTCGGGACTTCGGCGTGTTACGGGGGATCTACGAGGGGGAAGCGGGCACCGGCAGGCGGGCCATTGGGTACCTCGGCACCGTTGTCGACAAAAACACGTCACGCGCGCACACGCACGGCATCGACACACACCTCAGGACCAAAACCGGNAGGTTCACCTGGGACGCGCAAACGCTGTATTCCAGCGTGGACGGCACCCAGGGCGGCGGCATCCTGAACGACTTCCGCTACGTCACCAAAGGCGGAATCCTGCAAAGCATGTCCCTCGACTATCTGGACGATTCGATCGACATCAGCGACTTCGGATTCATCCGCCGCAACGACGAGATGGCGCTGAACTACAACCTCTTCAAGATGCAGAGCCGCGGGTTGCCGGACNATCTGCGCCAGCGTCGGCGCGGCATCTTCGTCGCGGCGTCGGCGAATACCGACGGACTCCTCACGCGCGGCGTATTCTCGTACTTCGACGTGCTGACGCTCAGGAACAACTCCGACCTCCGAATGTTCTGGAACGTGTACGGACCAGCCTGGGATGACCGCAACAGTCGCGGCAACGGCATCTTCCGCACGGATCCGCGTCTGACGGGCTCGTTCTCCTACGGCACCGATTCAGCCAAGCCTTTCAGCTACAGCATCCAGGCCGGCTTCCAGGGGGAAGACACGGGCGACGTGTCGTACTCGGCGGATCTCGGATTCACCTGGAGCCCGACNCCGCGCTTCTCGATGGATCTCGACTTCAGCTATATGAGACGCGACGAGTGGTTGCTGTACACGGGTGGCACCAATCTGACTACGTTTGATGCGCGCAACCTGCGCACCAACTTCGCGGTCGACTACTTTGTGACTGCCCGACAGCAGTTGCGTCTGACGCTGCAGTGGATTGGCATCGGGGCGGAGGAACGCGCGTTCTTCACCTCGCCCGCCGTGAAAGGTGATCTGATTGCGCGGGTGAAGGATCCGGCTGACGGTGTCGATGATTTCACGATCTCACGGTTGACGGCGCAATTGCGTTATCGATGGATGCTTGGCCCGCTGTCGGACCTGTTCGTTGTCTACACCCGCGGCAGCAATCTGCCGAACCGGACCGCGGCCGATTTCGAGGACCTGTTCAGGGACGCGCTCGAAGAGCCTATCGTGGACGCACTCGTTCTCAAGCTGCGCTACCGGTTCGGCTCCTGATCGACCGGGGCAACGCTTCACCGCGCTGCGGATTCGACGAAGCTGTCACGTACCGACCGAAGCTCGAGCAACAGTTCCCNGGCGAGATCGCCGTCGGCCTTCGAGGCAGCGAGGCTGAGTTTCACGCGATAGTCGAGTGTCGCGAATTCCTCGGGCAGGCCGCTGCCGAGAATGTGCCCGCCCATCGACCAGTCCCCGAACTCGCGCGCGTCGAGGGACCGGTCCANCAGGACTTCGAGGTCTGCGTGGCGCGTGTCGCGCCCGAGTGTGTCCAGCAACAGGTCGATTCGATCGGCATCGCCTTCGATGACCTGCAGGAAGCGCATCGCGTCATAGAGCAGGATGCCGGTGACGCCGATCGTCCCGTTGTTGCGTCGCGACGCCCGGAGGATTTCCTACAGGTCCTGGCGTTCCATTGGCTGAGTCGCGCGGCTGACGTAGATGAGTTGGCGCATGCGGCCCTCGTTTGCTTACGATCGCTGGACCCTGTCATCACGGTACCTCGCTGGTCGTCACCGTGTCGACCGATACGGCNTTTGGACAAAAAGACCCCGTAAAGGCACCATCCGGAAGAGTGCGAACAACAAAAAGAGGGAGACCACGTGTCACACACCAGCAGGTTAACGCTTGTCTCAATCGGGCTGATCGCGGTCCTCCTGGGCCGGCTGGCCCATGCCGAGCCGGAACCGCTCACCGATCCGATTCCGACTAAGATTCAGCAGGGCACGATTGTTGTCGGTGTTGAGGATTTCCTGCAGCTTCCGGCGACACGCGACCCGCATGACCGGCCGACCCGGCAGGAGGGGATCCCGATAGACCTCGTGTCGAGCGGGGCGCATGCCAGAGTCCAGCAGATGATGCCGTTGCCGGACGGTAGTGGCCGGGTTGCAGTGTCGGACCTGCGCGGCGTGCTTTACCTCGCTGACCGCAAAGGCCGCAAACTNCGACCCTATATTGATCTTCGCGAACTTCCGGAGTTCGCACCCGACGTCTTCCCCAACGAGGCGGGTCTGCTCGGGTTTGCGTTCCATCCCGAGTTCGGCAAGCGAGGTGCGCCGGGATACGGTCGTCTCTACGTTGGATACAGCGTGAAGGCTGACAGCGGCGACGCCGACTACCTCGGCGACAAGGCGTACAGCCATCACTCGGTCATCGTCGAGTACACGACGAAGCGACCCAAGCGCAATCGTTTCAAGGGAGACGCGCGGGAACTGTTCCGCGTCGGGCAGTTTGCGCAGAGCCACAACATCGGCACCATGACGTTCAATCCATACGCGGTTGTCGGCGACCAAGACTACGGGCTGCTCTACGTCTGCATGGGTGACGGCGGCAGTGCGTACGACCCGGAAAACAACGGTCAGACGCTCGCGACCCCGCTCGGCAGCATTCTCAGAATCAATCCCCTGGCTGACGGCGATGCACCGTACACGGTGCCTGCAAGCAACCCGTTTGTCGGGCGCAAAGGCGTTGCGCCTGAAATCTGGGCCTATGGGCTGCGCCATCCCCAACACTTCTCCTTCGATACCGACGGGACGATGTACATCAACGACATCGGCCAGAATCATGTGGAAGAGGTCAACGTGGGCGTTGCGGGGGCGAACTACGGCTGGCGCGTGCGGGAGGGCACCTTCGCAACCGGCTTCGACGTTGGGGTGCCGTTCTCGGGTTCGGTCTTCACAAAGCCACAGCCTTCGAACTATGTGGGACCAATCGCCCAATACGACCACGACGAGGGTTATGCCATCGGCGGCGGTTACGTATACCGCGGCGCGGGCATTCCGGCGCTGCAGGGCAAGTATGTCGTCGCGGACATCGTCACGGGGCGTCTGTTCTATTTCGAGCCCGCGGGCGCCGAACCGGGTAACCCCGTGACGCTGCGCGAACTGCGCGTGCAGGTGGACGGCAGGGAGCAGGCGATCAGGGACGCCTTCGGGCACCCGAACACCTACAACCCCGGGACCAACCGTGCAGACCTGCGACTTGGGATGGACTCGGCGGGAGAGATCTTCCTGCTGACCAAGGGAGACGGCATGGTCCGGCGCGTGGTAGCAGCCAACTGAGCGATCGGACCGCCGATTCCTTCGCGGCGGAACCGCGCCCGGGTCGCGGTCACGCCGGAACGCCCCCGCGGAATCGCAGAGCCGAAGCGCGAAGGCACTTGCCTACCGGGCGTAGACCAGCGGGAAACACGCGTCATCCGTTATGCGGTCGCCGAACGTCAGGCAGGTCTCGTTGTCCCGAATGATCGGATCGCCGCCAGGTCTGGGTGTCCACACTGCGTCGTCACCAAGCCAGCGCCACGAGATTGCGGACCTGCGGGTTGAGCCGGCGTTTGGTCCGCTCCGGTGCACGGTGCGGAAGTCGAACAACAGTGCGTCGCCCGGCTCCACCTCGAAGCCAAGGACCTCGTAGTCGTCGGGATAGTTCTCGAACTCCGGGGCCCGCTCTTCGAAACGCTCGACGTACTCTGCGAGTCCGCGCCAGAGCAGGCGTTCGAGTTCTTCGGGTGTGCAGCCTTCATACCCGGGGTACTCCGGGCGAAACGTGCGACCCCATCGATGCGAGCCGCGCACTAATTCGAGTGCGCTGGACTCGACACCTGCAGGCGTCAGCGCAACCCATGTCGAGCAGACCTGCGTGCCGTCGACGTTCCAGTAGGGACGGTCCTGGTGCCAGACGAAGGCGTCTTCCGTACCGGGATCCTTGACGAACACTTGCTTATAGAAGGCGCGGACCGTCCTGGATCGCATCGCCTGTCCGGCGAGCCGCGCAAGGCCGCCTTCGTGAAGCAGGGCGCGGAATGTCGGGTTGTGCGGGAAGAGGCGACGGTCCTGGTAGAACATCCCGGGGCCGTCAGGGCCGTCATGTTCACGCCGTGGCGGCTGGGATTCTGCATGATCCACTCAACGGCATCGGACATACGCGTCACGAGGTCAGGTGCGACCGCGCCCTTGATGAGGGCAACCCCGTCTTCGACATACCGGAACCGTTCGGCATTGGTCAGATCGCGCATGTTCAGCAGCCTTTGAGGAAATCCGCCTGTAGCGAGAGCGCGTCCTGCGCCTCCGGCAACTCGGGGCCAAAGGCCTGAAAGACATGCACCAGCGTTGGCCAGACCTGCAGTTCAACCGGCGACCCGGCTTCCCTGGCTTTGTTGTAGTAGCGCACCGCGTCGTCGTACAACATTTCCGCGTTGCTGACCTGCAGGAGCGTTGGAGGCAGGCCGTCGAGCGGTCCGAGCAATGGGGAAACCTCTGGCGACCTGGGGCTCGCGCCCAGGTTCCGCGAGCTGAACATCGCGAACAGGAAGGGGGGAATCCTCGCGAAGGTTCCGAGCGCGGGGCCGAGGAACGGATCGGTTGCCAGGTTGCGGCGGAACGACGGGCTCGAGTACGTCGCATCGGCGAGTGGAGCCATCGCGATGGCGCCATCGATTTTCTGGATCGGCTGATCCCGCACCCATGCGGTCAGGGCCAGTGTCATGTTGCCGCCGGCGGAGTCTCCGGCAACGAACACCTTGCCGGCAACGTCATCGGTTCCGGCCGGACCGTTGTCGAGCATCCAGCGGTATGCGGTGCGCGCATCCTCGTGACACGCAATCGTCTTGTACTCAGGCTGCATGCGGTAGTCGATCGCAAGGACCGACACTCCGGCACGACGCGCCAGTTCGGACGTGATGTATCGGTGGCTCAACGGGCTGCCCACGCGGAACGCGCCACCGTGCAGATACAGGAGGCGCTTGTCGGGGTCGGAGTTTGCCGTGGTCACCCATTCGCCGGGGACGCCGTTGCATACGGTGTTTTCGATCGTGGCGTCGACTTCCTGGTGCAGGAACTCGTCCATCTGGATGCGCGCGGCGGCGGTCGTCGTGGCGCTGTCCCGCGCGAAGCGGCGTACGCGTCCGACGACCGCCAGGTGCTGATCGCTGATCTCGTCGGGCAGCTTGCGCAAATCCAGGAACGGCTGATCGTAGCGGCTGTGATCGGGCCCGGCAAAGCGCTTGTACACAAACAGGTAGCCTGCGCCAGCAAGCAGCGCGAGCAGTACGAAAGTCCCCATTGCTGACCCCTCAGAAGATCGAGAAACCGCCGTCAATCTTGATGACGTCACCGGTATGCCAGCGCGATGCGTCACTCATCAGGTACACCGCGATCGCCCCAAAGTCGTCGGGGGTTCCCCAGCGGCGCATCGGAATCCGCTTCATCACCGTGTCGGCGAACTTGTCCCAGGCAAACAGGTTTTCGGTCATCGCGGTATCGACCCACCCGGGGATGATGGCGTTGGCGGTGATCTGGTAGCGCGCCATCTCGGTCGACAAGGCAAGCATCATGGAGATCATGCCGCCCTTGGTGGCGGCATACGCCTGGCCCTTCGCCGAGCCCTGAATTGCGGTTCCACTGCTGGTCAGGACGAGCGTGCCTCCTTCACCCTGCCTGACCATTTGGCGCGTCGCCGCCCGCAACGTGTAGAACACGCCGTGCAGATTGACGTTGATCACGTTGTGCCAGTCTTCGTTGCTGTGCTCGAAGAAGGGTTTCTGATTCTGGGTGCCGATGCCCGCGTTCGGGAAGCACGCGTCCACCCGGCCGTAGCGCTCGATGACTGAATTCATCGACGCTTCGACAGCCGCTTCATCGGAGACGTCACACACGATGGCGCTTGCGGACGGGTTGATCGCTTTGAGTTCGGCTTCCGCCGCGGCGTTCTTGTCGGGATTCGTACCCCAGACCGACACATCGGCGCCGGCTGCCGCAATGGCCCGCGCGAAGCCCAGGCCAATTCCGCCATTACCGCCAGTCACCACCGCGACCTTTCCTGTCAGATCGAAACCATCGTAAGCCACGCCAAGTCGCCCCGTATCCGTGAATGAGGATTGCGCAGTATGCTTGCGGCATCGCGTTTTCACCAGCGAAGGGCATCGTGCGCATTACCATTGAAGGTGCCAGCGGAAACAACCTGAAAGACGTTGATGCGGTGTTTGGTGATGGTCTGACGGTTGTCACCGGTGCCTCAGGTTCGGGCAAGTCGACACTCGTCTTCGACACGCTGTTCCGCGAGGCTGAGCGCCACTTCATGGAGTTGTTTGCAGGCAGCGGTTCGGGGCGGGAGGCCCCGGCCTAGGCACGCGCTGTTCGCGGCCTCGGTCCCGCGGTTGCGATCAGTCAGGACTTGCTGAACCGCAATCCGAACTCGACGGTGGCGACGTTCTCCGGGCTGCATCCGTTCCTTCGCGTGCTCTACGCGCGGTTCGGCGTGCGGCACTGTGCGGGGTGTGGCGGTGCACTGAAGCTCTGGGATGCCGCCGACCTTGCAACGTCGCTGCCCGGGCGGAAGGTGGCGATTCCGGTTCTGCAGGGAGTCACGGGGAGCCACCGGACACTGCTGCGGGCGCTGGTCGACGAATACAGTCTCGATGCGCTGCAGATCGATGGCGAGACGCATCCCGGCATCCCCGACCTCGATGCGGCTTCGAGGCACACGATTGCGTTGCGCTGCGTGAGCCCGAACGATCCGGATGCGTCGCGGCGTCTGGTTTCTCACGTGCAGGATCGTGGGGCGACATCACTTCTGGTCGACGGACACCATCGTGCGTTTGCACCGGTGTGCTCTGCCTGCGGTCGCTGGTTCAACCCGCTCACGCCCGTGCATTTCAAGACGGCCTGTGCGGACTGCGGCGGCGCAGGATGTGATGCGTGCGGCTAGACAGGGCCGCATCCCGAGGCGGCAGCGACGCGCTTCGGCGGGTTGACGTTGCCCGGGTTCCTCGACCTGAGCATTGAATGCGGCACGGGACCGTCTTGCGCATGCCGAAGAGGTAAAGGGCGCACGCCGCCTCTTCGAGTCGCTCGAAGCGCGCCTGGACGCGCTGCGGACCGCCGGGCTCGGCTACCTCTCGTTGTCGCGCCCGGCGCCGTCCCTGTCGCGGGGCGAAGGGCGGCGGATCCGCCTGGCGGTGTCGCTGGTCAGTGCGCTCGACGGCGTTGTCCACGTTCTGGACGAGCCGACCGTCGGGCTGCTCGCGAAGGATGTCACCCGACTGGCCGGGCGGGTTGCATTGGCCAAGGTCGTCGCGAGCGACATGACCGGGCTTGCGATCCTCATGGATGAACCGTCGCGTGGGATGCACCCTGGTGAAGTCGTTAGGTTGAACGGCGTGCTGCGGTAGCTCATCGAGCTTGGGAACACCGCAGTGGTCGTGGAACACGACCCGGATGTGATCATGGAGGCGGATCACGTCATCGACGTCGGGCCGGGCGCCGGCGCGGACGGAGGGCGGATTGTGGCAAAGGGTACACCTGAGGCCGTCGCCGCAACGGATACCGCGACCGGCCGCGCGCTGTCGGAACGCGCGGAAGGCGCCATCTCGCACGAGCGGACGCCCGCGGCTTGGATCGAACTGACCGGCGCTCGCGAGCACACCCTGCGTGTCGATCGTGTGGCGCTGCCGCTCGGCGTGCTGGCGGGTGTGTGTGGCGTGTCAGGGTCAGGCAAGAGCACCCTCATCATGGATACGCTCGCGCGTCACATCGCGCCCCGCAAACACTCGACGTCCGTCGCGCAGGAGGTTGTCGAACCCGGCAGGTTCGATTCCATCACGGGAGCGCCCGAGCGATGTGTCGAGGTGACGCAGGCGCGGGCCGGCATTGCGTCCCCGCTCAGGTTCCTGGGCCTCGATCGTGCCTTCCAGCGGATCTACGCCAACTCTGAAGATGCCGTCGCGCTGGGACTCGCGGAGCGTGTTGCGGAACGCTGCCCGGCGTGCGCTGGAGAAGGCGTCATCCGCATCGACCTCGACTTTCTCGCGGCCGACACGAGTGTGTGCGAGGCCTGCGGCGGCACGGGCCTGCCGGCCGATCTCGACAGGTTGCGTCTGCGCGGCGCCACACTTGGAGACCTGATCATGGGAACCGCCGCCGAGGCGCTCGAACTGTGGGGTGACGAGGGCAAGGTGGCGCGGACGCTCCGGGCGCTCGACGACGTCGAGCTTGGCTATTTCAGACTCCAGCAACCGGGGCGCTCCCTGTCGGGCGGAGAGGCGCAGCGCCTGAAGCTCGCAAGGGAACTCGCTGGGAAGGTGAAGCCGGAAACCCCGTTCCTGCTCGACGAGCCGACAGCCGGTCTGCATCTCGAGGACGTGGGACGCCTGATGGCGGCGCTGCAGCGTCTGGTCGAGGGCGGAGCACGCGTGTTGTTGGTCGAGCACCACGTTGACGTACTTGCCGCCTGCGATTACCTGATCGAAATGGGTTCCGGGGCGGGGCCGGACGGAGGTCGGATCATTGCGGCAGGTACACCGGCGCAGGTTGCGCGGCGCGCGACACCAACCGCGCCGTTCCTGGCGGAGAGGCTGCGCTGATGCAGACGCTGCTCCTGGCCGACCCCTCGCCGTGCCTGCGCAGGCTCGTGCTCCGCGACGTGCCCGATGCGGACGAGACCGAACTGGCGGAGCTCGACGACCTGGTGGAACGGGATCCGCTGGTCGCCGGACTGACGGTCCTGCAGAACGAAAACGGGGCGTGGCGGGCTGGCGACGGAGCGTGGCGAGCGGTGTGGGACCCGGTTCGCATGACGTCGCTCGCGTTGTTTCGGCTTGGGTTCCTTGGGTTTGACGCATCGTTTGGCCCGGTCCGGCGCGGTGCCGAGTTCATCTTCTCGCTGCAGCGTGACGACGGCTCCTGGGACGTGTCGGATCAGGCGGACGGCGAGGCGGTGGATCGAGCGCCGCTCCAGGTGGCCCTGCCGCTGCGCGGGCTTGCGGCCTGCGGNTACGCGCAGGACCCGCGNGCGGAACGCTCCTTTGCCTGGATCGATTCGGAACGCCTTGAGGATGGCGCGTGGCCGACCGGTTATGCCAGAGGTAATCTGCGCAAGGTTGCCGGCTACCGGAAGATGGCCCATTCCGAATGGGGGTGCAGATCGAACACGACCGGCGTATTGCAGTGCCTGACCCTGCATCCCGAACGGGCGCAGTCGCTAGCGGCGCGACGGGCGCTCGACCTGCTGTTCGGTCGCGAGACACGGGAGGCCCACGTCTTTGGCTTCGAGACGGCNAGACTGCTCGGCGCCGAGCCTGCGACGGGAATGCTGACGTTCTTTGCACGTTTCGACGTCGCACTGATGCTCGATCTCGCNGGTCGGGTTGGGGCGGATCGCANCGATCCCAGGATCGCGGACGCGGTCGCGNTTGCAGAGTCGCTGCGCGGCGAGTTCGGACTGTGGCGCTATGCCCCGCGGCCGGAGTGCAGCCGCTGGATCACGTTTGACGTGCCGCGCTCGCTGGCGCGGCTCGAGCGGCTCGCGGNCGANGGTGGGCGGAANTGGGTGAGCGCTGAACCGAGAACTCCGTTTGCACCCTGCCGGCAGAAGCGGGCGCGATTCTGATGCNGCTCTTCGTCGGAATTGCGCCGGATGCGGCGACGCGCGACGTGTTCGCCCGTTACATGGCCGGCTANCTGGCAGNTCGCGTGCGGAGCCCGGTCCTCCCCGCCAATCTGCACGCAACCGTGCGATTCATTGGCGAGGTTCCCGCGACGCTGCTTCCCGAAATCAGGGACGCGCTTGCTGAAATCCGCGCAGGCGCGCCGACGATGACAGTTGAGGCGATTGCCGCGTTCCCCCAGCGCAAACCGCACACGGTTGTCGGACTGCTCGCGCGGGACCCGCACCTCGCCGGGTTGGTCGGGGCGGTGGGTGCCGCGCTCGATCCCATGGTTCCGGCGGGCGACGCGCGGCCGTACATCGGGCACGTGACGCTCGCCAGGGTCGAGCGCCGGCACCTTGCTCGGCTGGGTGAACTGAGGAATCTCGAAGCATCCTGGAAGCCCCGGACCTTCGAACTGTTCGAGAGCCGGCGCGTGGGGGATGCGCTGAGCTACGAGTCCCTTCTGTCGGTTCCGTTTGTGGGCTGAGCGGCCCGTCTGCGATACTGCGCGGNGCCGGGCCGCGCCTCCTTCTCCGCGGCCATTTGGGAGCCATGAGCGACACGAGCGATAAGGAAGGCAAGCGACCTTCGATCGCCGAGCTTGCGCTGCCGTCCATTCTGGGCAACCTGCTCTTCGCCATCGTCGGGATGGTGCAGACCAAGTTCGTCGGTGAACTCGGCGCCGAGTCGCTGGCGGCAGTCAATGTCGGCCAGCGCATGTTCTTCGCGCTCCAGGCGGTGATGATGGCCGTGAGCGCGGGCACGACGGCGCTCGTGGCGCGGGCCTGGGGCGCCGAAGACTACGCGGAAGCGAGCCGCGTCACGATGGCAAGCCTGCTGCTGGCGTGCTCGTTTGGTCTGCTGCTGACGATTCCGGGGATCGTCTTCGCGNANGACGTTGCGTCGATCTTCGGGCTCTCGGAACGTTCGGTCGAACTCGCCGGCGAGTACATCTTCTGGCTCTCGGTCTTCAACGTGGCGTTCGGCGTCAACTTCATCATCGGTGCGGCATTGCGCGCCGCCGGGGACGCATGGACCCCACTCTGGATTGGCGTGGGGGTGAACATCATCAACCTCGCCGCGCTCTATCTGCTGGTTCCCGGCGGGTTCGGGTTTCCGGCAATGGGGGCACCCGGTGCTGCCCTCGCGGCCGGCATCGCGTTTGCGATCGGCAGCGTGGTGATGACCGTGATGTGGCTGAAGCAGCNTTTTGTCGTCAGGTACGTCGCGAGCGGCTGGTTTCGCCGCGAGCGCTTTCTGCGTCTGCTGGACGTGGGCTATCCGGCGGCGGTCGAGATGATGGTGTTTCAGGCGGGTTTCGTCGTCTTCTTCATGCTGGTTGGTCGTTACTACGGCACCGAGGCATTTGCAGCCTACGGGGTTGGCGCCATGATCCTGTCGCTCTGCATGGTCGTCGGCTTCGGGTTTTCGATCGCGGGTTCCACTCTGGTCGGTCAGCACCTGGGCGCCGAGGACTACGACGGCGCGGTTCGCGCGGGATGGAAGGCCATGGGCTACGCGGCGGTCGCGATGGGCGCGATCGGCTGGTCCATGGCCCTCTCGGCCGAGGAACTGGCGCGGTTCTTCGTGGACGATGATCCCCGGACGATCGAGCTGACGGCTGCGATGGTCACGATCATGGGGATCTCGACGCCGCTGCTCGCTGCGGAGTTTGCAATTGGCGGGGCGCTGCGCGGCGCGGGAGATACCCGCTTTCCGCTGATTGCCACGATCATTGGCCTGCTGGGTGTCCGCGTGACGCTTGCCGCGGTGTTTACGTTCACCGGCATGCCAGTCGAGTGGGTGTACGCGACGATGGTCGGCGATTATGTGGTCAAGGCAGGCATGCTGCTGTGGCGCTTCCACTCCGGTCGGTGGAAGCGCGTGCTGACGAACAAGGCGTTGGCCTCCGGGTAGCCCCCGGGGCCAGTCCCACGGGTTGCCATGCGCGACGCGGGGTAGCGCGTCACGCGACTCCATCAGGCAGTGCTGGTCAGGCCGTGCCACAGGCGTAGGGTTGGGGCGTCAGTTGGCTGGACCCTGCCCATGCGGACCACCGCGCCGCTCGCGTTGCTGTTGGCCGGTTGTGGATCGACCACACGGATTCGTCGAAACCGTCAGCGAGCGGGATATCCCGAGAGGGAGCATTGTGGGGAAAGACGATGGGATGTTCCCTCCGGCGCTGTCAGGCGCTGCTTTTGCAGGGCGCCGGCAGCAGACTGACCCGCGTTTGACGGTGATCGTGTGATGGTGTGCGAGCCGTGGTGGACTCGGAGACTGGGCAATCGACACGAACTGGGAACAGCAGGGGCGCCTGCCCGACCGGTTGGATGATCTCATGCAGCCCGGACTGCTGCCGAAGATGCGTGTGGACCCCGTGACCAACACGCTCTACGAGTACGCGGCTGAGCGGGAGCGCTATCGGCTGTGCGCGGTGTTCGCGATGAAGACGAAGTCCAACGTCCCCGCGGGGACCTGGGATCATCCGGCGGGGCGCCACTGCTTCGAACTCGCGCCCAAGAGAAGAGGGATGGCCTACCCGGGACGTTAGCCGTTCAAGCGCGGCGGGAGGAGGCGGAAGGTGTCCGCGCTACTGTGCGAGCAGCGTCTCGACTTCCTGCGCGGGATCGACCGCACGCATCAGGCCTCCCAGAACCGCGACACCTGCGGCACCCGCCGCAAAACAGGAGCCCACACGGCCGCCGGTGATGCCCCCAAGGGCGTAGACGGCGAGGGGCGTCGCTTCGCACAGACGGGCGAGGGCGCCGAGGCCAACTCCGCTGCCGTCCCCGCTCGAGGGATCGAACACAGGCGAATAGATGACGCTGCCGATCCCGGCTGCCTCGGCCCGGCCCGCTGCTTCAGATGAATGGACCGCCGCGAAACGGGCAAGCCCCGGGTTGGAGCCGGGGCTGATCCGGTGTTCCGGGTAGTGGAGGCCGTTGTAGTCGAACTCCGTTGCAATGCGTTCGGCGGTGGGCCAGTTCGAGCCGTTCAGGATGAGCAGCGTGTTCTTTGCGACGTCCCGCGCTTCGGCGGCTGCCTGCTCGAACTCCGCCTCGCCGAGTGAGTGCGCACGGATCTGCAGGGCCACCTCGCCGCTCCCGACCGCGTCAACCGCACTGATGAAGCTCAGCCAGCCGTCGTGACTCTCCGCGAAGTCGAGGTCCGCGATGGCGATGAGCCGGATCACAGGTTGCGGCCCCCGCGCGTGAGGTCAACCTGCCGGGCGGGTATGGCGTGAGGTCGGATTGCATCATCGTTGATGACCTGTGTATGGCCTGTCTTCATAGCAGCTCCACCTGTTCAGGCCGGCGGCTTGTCAGGGAGGATTCCGTCTTGCCGCAGCGCCTCAATACGATCGTTGGGCCAGTCGAGCCAGTCTCGCAGGACCTCCGCATTGTCTGCCCCCAAACGGCGGCACGGTGTCCAGTCGTCCGGTGAGATGCCCTCCATCTTGATCGGGTTGCCGGGAACCGGCGTGTCATGCTCGAGGGGTACGAAGAAGCCACGCGCCTGAATCTGCTCGTCGGCCGTCATGTCGGGTGTCGTGTAGACAGGTCCCGCGGATACTCCGGCCGACTGGAGCCGGTTTGCCGCCTCTCCCTTGGTCATGCTGCCGGTCCATGCGGCAATCGCGGCTTCGATCGTGTCCTGTTGCGCACGTCGGTCCTCGAGCGGCATGTCCGCGTCGAGGCCCGGAACAACGGTCGTCAGGCCCCTCCACTCTTCGTCGTTGGCGCACGCGACGGCCACCCAGTTGTCGGGTCCCTGGCACCGGAACACGCCGTGTGGCGCCATGCCCGGGTGGCGATTGCCAATTGGCTGGATTGGCTCGCCAAGCTGATGGGCAATCAGCCATGGGCCCGAGAACGCGACGCCGGACTCGTGCAGGGACAGTTCCACCACGGATCCCTGACCGGTTTCCTCGCGTTCGCGCAGCGCCGTCAGCATGGCCGTCGTCGCGCACATGCCTGAGGTCGGGTCCATCAGGGCCATTGCCGTGTTGCGCGGCTCGTCCGTGCTGTAGCCCATCACGTTGGTGATTCCCGACATCGGCTCGACGCTCGGGCCGAATGCCACCCACTCCGAATAGGGTCCGGAGGCGCCAAACCCCGGCATCGTCACGTAGATGACCCTCGGGTTGGCCTGGCGGAGGACGTCCGCGCCCAGGCCGAGCGACGGCATGGCGCGGGCGCTGAAGTTCTCGATCACGATATCGACCACGCCAACGAGCGCCAGGAACAGCGCTTTGCCGTCAGCGTGTTTCAGGTCGATGCAGACACTGCGGTTGTTGCGATGCAGCTTCACGAAGATCGCGTTTGCGTTCCACGGCTCGGGTCCGGGCTCGCCGCCGACCCATCCACCGATCGGATCGCCGATGGGGACGCGCAGACCGCGGCCCTCGGCACGCTCGATTTTGACCACCTCCGCGCCGAGATCGGACAGCGTTCGCACGGACAGCGGTCCCGCCCAAACATGGGTGAGATCGAGGATGCGGATTCCCGCCAGCGGCCCGTCAGCCATCGAAGCCTCCTGCGGGCGCGGGCGCGGCAAGTTCCCGGTCGGGCCAGCGCGCCCGATCCATCCGAAACGGTGGGTTGGGGGTCTTGAGCGTTTGTTCGCCGAACGCAATCGACTGCCAGAACCCCCTGCCTGCGAGGTGGTCGTCTGCAAGTACCTCGTCGAATGTCTGCACGATACCGGCCGGAATGCGGGCCTCATTGGCGCGTTCCCGGAGCGTCACCTTGGGTACGTCGGCAATCGCCTCGCTGATGGCCGCGTGCAGCGCGTCGCGGTGCTCCATGCGGTCCCCGTTGTTGGCAAAACGCGGGTCGAGCGCAAGCTCCGGGCGCTGCAGGAACGCGAGGAACGGGTCCCAGAACGTGGGCACGATGTTGACGTAGATCCAGCCGTCCAGGCACCGAAACAGGTTGGTCGGGACGACGGACCAGAAGTCGCTCCCGTGTCGCGAGCGAATCTTGCCGGCGCAGTGCCACATGACCGTGGTGAACTGGCTCAGCGCGAGGAGCACTTCCAGCATCCCGACGTCGATGTCGTTGCGCTTTCCGGCAAGCCGGTTGGCGTTGATGGCCGTATAGGTGAAGTTGGCGGCCTGGAACTCCGTGTAGTGCCCGGGAAGGCTGAGGGGTTCGCGCCCCTCGTCGCCCATGAGGTTTGTGTAACCGCCCATTGCGAGCAATGTCGACGGCGTCGCGTGCCAGTTGCGCTTGGGTCCGGTTCGACCGAACGGCGTGATCGTCGCCTTGACCGGCGAGGTCCACTGCTCGAAGCCCCATTCGGCGACCGCGTCGGCACTCGCCGTTTCGAGCACCACGACGTCGGCGCGCGCGGCAAGCTTCGCCACGACCGCTCGTGGCTGAGGCGACAGGCGTTTCTTGCCGGCATGCAGGTACAGGTCGCTGGCGGTCTGACTGACCCATCCGGGGGTGGGCGTTTCGGGTTCGATACGCACCACTTCGTGACCCGCCTGGGCGAAGAGTCGCCCGCACCAAGCGGCCGCAAAGCCGCCAATCTCGAGCACACGGTCCATCAGTCGTCTCGCAGCCCCAGGCCGTACGGATGCGCCCAGGTCAGCCCCTCCGCGGTGCTTGCCTTGGGTCGGTATTCGCATCCGATCCATCCGCCGTAGCCCGTTTCGTCGACGACGTTGAAGAGATACGGCAGATTGACTTCGCCGTGCTGCGGCTCGTGGCGTCCTGGGACGCTCGAGAACTGCAGGTGACCGATCGCGTCAAAGTGGCGACGCAGTCCGGCGGCGAGGTTTCCCTCGGTGATCTGCAGGTGATAGAAGTCGAACTGCAGCTTGACATTGTCGAGCCCCGCGGCCTCGATGATGCGGACTGCCGCGTCGCTCGTCGCGTACAGATAACCGGGCGTGTCCTCGAAGTTGAGCGGCTCCAGCAGCAGCGTGATACCCGCGCTGGCTGCCTCCGGCGCGACCTTCCGCAGGTTGTCGATCAGTGTCGCTTCACATTCGGCCGGCGAAGCGCCAGCGGGAACGACGCCTGCCATGACGTGGACAAGACTGACCCCGAGGCGTCGGGCGTAGTCGAGGGACGCCTCGAAGCCTTCCCGGAATTCCCGTTCGCGTCCGGGCATTGCGCCGAGACCCCGCTCGCCCGCGGGCGCGTCGCCAAGCGGTGTGTTGAGGAGCAGGTATTCGAGCCCGGTGGACTCGAGGGCATGGGCGAGTTCGTTGGCGTCCAGGTTGTAGGGAAATAGCAACTCGATGGCGCGGAAGCCGTCCAGCCGCGCCTGTTCGAAGCGGTCGGGCACTTCGAACTCGGGGTACATGGTCGTCAGATTGGCAGCGAAACGGGGCATGGCGGGAAGTTTTCTGCGAGTGTAACACCCGCGTTCGGTGCACCGCGGCGTCCGTGCCGGGGCTGCCCCCTAGCCCCTGCCGAGTGGACCGCGGTGGGCGTTGGACGCGAATTCCCCGTGGAGTGTCGGTCGTGGGGAATTCCACGGTCCGGGAACTGTCTATATACTCGCGTGCTGCATTGCGGCCGGCTTGCCCGGCTGACGCAAACGGGCTTCGATTCGAGCCGTTGGTCAGCCCACGCCGATCGAGAGGGGGCGAAACGATGAACGCCGCAATGCCGAGATGAGGTCTTTCTTCCCATGAAACCCAAGTACCTGTGCTGGATTCTCGGGCTTGCACTCCTGTTGGGGATTGCAGGCTGCGATGACGACGACAGCAGTCCCAATACAACCACGCCGCCCGTGGAAGAGGAGGAGGAGCCGGCCACTCCGGTGACGCCGAGCCCGGCGCTCGTCCGTCTGCTGCATGCTGTTGTGGATGCCCCGGTGTTGTTTCCCCGTATTGACGAATTCGTCGTGGGTGGGGCGGCCTATGGTCAGGCAAGTTCATCCTTTCAGTTCGATGACAACGACACACGAACGGTCGAGATCCTCTACGAGGGGACGGAATCTGAGCCGGTTGTGCTCATGGATGGCATCAGCCTGCCGATTGGCGATGACCGTGAGGTGTACGTGCTCGTATACGGTCGTTTCGACGACCCGCAGGTCGCGATCATCGACAACCCGTCGTTCAGCCTTCCGACCGACGACGACGGGAACGTACTCGACGAGAATGCGGTCGACGTCCAGTTTGTCGGGGGCTTTTTCCAATACGATGAGGTCGACGTCTACCTGACGGAGGCGGCGACGGATATAGCGACGGTTGGTCCGACTGTCACCTTGTCCCAGGGCGAGGTCACCCCGCAGGTCGAGTATTCGGCGGACTCCGGTTGGCGGATACGCGTCACGCCCGTGGGTGAGCAAACGGTGCTCTTCGACAGTGAGTCGTACACCATGCTGCGCGCGCGTAACACCGTGTACATGCTGACTGACTATTTTGGCACCGGAGACGACAGTCTCGTGCTGAATCGTATTGGGCTCGGAGTCAGTTCGGTCATCGGCGTGATCGCCGCGCCGGCGGACCTGCGGGTTGCACATTTCATCCGCAACGCGCCCGCGGTCGATCTCTACTTCGGCGACACCAATGATACGCCTGAGTTCGATGGCATCCCGTACGGGACGGTGACCGACTATGAGTCGTTTGCCTCGCAAGGCGTGTCGGTCAACGTCACGCCGGATGACGATAATCTGACGTTCCTGCACGAACAGCAGCTGGTCATCGGCGCGGGTCAGCGACGCACTTTGCTGCTGTCCGGTGACGCCAACGGCGTGACCGAGGGGATCGTGCTTGCGGATGGGGACCGTCCGCTCGCGAATGCCATTCAGCTGCAGGTTGCGCACGCGGCTCCGGTCGTCGGCGATATCGACGTCTACGTGCTCGAACCCGGTGAATCGGTCGAAGGCAGCGATCCGGCAATCCCGGATCTCGAGTATCCGCTGTCCGGCATCGCGCCGGTGCTGGCGGGCTCGCGATCCGTGGTTTTCACGCAACGCGGCAACAAGACGGTGGTCCACGGACCGGTGGCGCTGGACGTGGTGGTCGGGTTTCCGACTGTGATCCTGACTCAGGACGGAGACGGGGCGCTGTCGACCCGGGTGCTCGTGGATCGGACCCTGGAGTGATCATGCTGAGTGCTTTCCGTTTCTACACGAGACTGGCGATTGCCGGCACGTGCCTTCTGGTCGCCGCCTGCGGCGAGGACCCGGGGATTGATCCGGCAATCATCGCGGCCGGCCCCGCGACCGGAGAACTCCAGTTCATCAATCTGATTCCGGACGCGCCGGAAATCCAGGTTCAGGTAGGCCCCAACGTCGCCACGGTCAACTACCGGGAGGCCACCGTCAGTCAGTCCCTGCCGCTCGGGAACTACACCCTGCGTATCAGCTACGTGGGGAGTGACCGGGAGGTCATCGAACTGTTCGATGACATCTCCATTGAGGTCGACGAGTCGAACGAGTTCAAGGTCCTGCTGCGCGGCAGCATCGCGAATCCGTCTTACGAGATCACCGACCTGCGGGACACGAGCTTCGTCGGCGAGGTGCAGGAAGGCACCCAGCAGATCTGGATTGCTGGCGGACTCGCGAGTGATGCGATGTACGACGTGTACATCACCAACTCCCGTGACCAGGTTGCCGATGTGGCGCCCACGCTCACGGTGTCCGGACAGGGTCAGACCGACCTTGTCACGATTGACGCCGCGCCCGAGTTTCGAATGCGCGTCACCAACGCCGGATCCAAGGATGTGCTGTTCGACTCGGGTGACTTCCTGCTGCCGCCACAGTCCCGATCCGGGTTCGCCATCATCGAGTACTTCGGTCCCGCGGGTGACGAAGGTGCTGACCTGGACGCGATCGCCTTTGCGTCGGTGGGCGCCCAGGCGTTCCCGAATCGCCAGCTCCCGAGTGCCTTGCGACTGGTCAATGTCGTCAGTGATGAGCCGTCGATGGACCTCTACTTCGGATCAACCGCGGGGGAACCGTTCGTCGCGGACCTCACGCCTCTCGAAGTGACACCCTATCTGCCGATCGAAAGCGGCCGGGTCAGCCTCAACCTCACGCTGCCCGGAGTCAAGGATCAGTTCCTGTTCGAAGGGGACGAGACGGTCCTTGCCGGCTCGTTCCACACCCTGATCCTGCGTGGTCGCTCCGAGGCGAATAGCTTCCAGACGATCATGCTGCCGGTACTGCCGAGACCGGTCCGCGACCGGGTTCTGGTGAATGTGGTCAACGCGTCCAACCAGCTCAGCGTCGTCCGGGTCGAGCTTCTGGCGCCTGGGCAGGACTTCCTCGCGACCGGCAGCGCCACCGATCTTTCCTCAGGGGGTGTTCAGGGAACGTTTCTGCCGCCCGGCGAGGCGGACCTTGTCATACTGTCCGCCGCGGACGTGCTGATTCACGGCCCCGAACGGATCTCCTTCGAAGAGGACAAGCACTACACCGTTATTCTTTCGGATCGCGCGGTGGTCGGTTCCGTTGCGGCGGAGGTCACCATTCTGGTTGAAGACACGGTAGCGCCGAGATCGCTCGCGCGCTGACGAGAGGCTATTGGGGTGGCGAGTCGTCCTGCACAACCAGCACGAAGTCGTCGCCGCCCGGCGTCGCGGGATCGCCGACGATGACGGAGTGAATCCTGTTGGCCTCAAGCGCGAGGGTGGTGGCGGGCGCCAGTGGCGTTAGAGAGCCCGCAAAGGTCAGCAGCAGGTCGTAGTCCCGCGGCATCAAGATCGTATCGACCTCGATGAACAGCGTCGGCAGCGTGTAGCGCGGTGCCGCGGTGGCAGGATCCTGACCCACCTCGATGAGATATGCATCGAGTACGCCTGCCTCGGGTGAGGCATGGACCAACTGCAGGCGGCCGCCGGTGGCGATGGGTCTGCTTGAATCGACGATGAGCCTCGACTCGGCTCCATCTGCCGCGTTGGCGGCCAGCGCCAGAGTCGCGAACTGACCGGCGACCAGCGTCTGGTTCGACGTCAACAGCACTTCTGCAGGCTGGTTCGCCAGCGTCACGACAACTTCGATGGCGCGATTGTCTGCGGCGACCTCGTGGTAACCGGACATCGTTGCGTAGTCGACGTCGGACCAGATGACGGTGCCGTCGATGCTGACATCGACGTTCCCGAGATCGGCGATCAGATTCGCGATGCGGATCGAAGCCGGCATCTGCTCCGCCGGGAAGTTTCTCGCGCCCGAGTCATTCAACAACAAGCCGCGCACCGGACCACCGGGACCGAAGTTGTCGGTGATCATCACCATCCGGCGTGTACTGCCGGTCAGGTTGAACGCGCCGCTGTCGTAGATGATGGTTCCGCTGCCCGAGGCTGTGATGAACAACCTGTGCTGGCCGCCAGGAACCACCTGCAGGCCGGAGGACTCACCGGCTGCAACGGAGACCGGCGAAATGCCGTTGATCGACGTTGCGGAGGGGTCGGCCGAAAGGTACACCTCGTAGCCAGCTCCGCCGGACGCGGCGTTGTAGTAGTGAATCTCCGCGTTGCTGGGGTCGAGCCGGGTGTCACGCGTCTCATCAACCCGGGTCAGCGTCGGTGATTCGACCGTGCCGCCGGCGATGATCGTGATCTCCTGGTTGAGATTGACCGCGAAGCTCGTTTCCTGGGTGAGGAACTCGGGGGTCCCGTCGACGACGTTTTCCGTGGCGATGACCACGAGGTGGGTCCCGGAGCCGACACCGGCAAGCGCGGTCGATTCCGCGTAGCCAATGCCGGCAACCTGGTTGCCGGAAAAGTCCATGAGGATCGTGGGGGCGTCCTGAATCAGGTTCACGATCCGCAGTTGCGCGATCGGCGGTACGGCTCGGGGGCCGTCGTCGCTGTCGCAGCCGGCGATCAGCGCCAGCACCAGGCAGAGCGCGCCAGTCCACACTCGATTCATTCGGATCTCCCCACGGGTCTTGCGGCCAACGTGGCCCGGCCAACGTGGCCCGGCCCTCAGCGCGGTCAGTCAGGTGTATGACCGCAAGCCGCGCATTTTATCCCTAAAGAAGTGCAGCGTCCTCGCCCTGGTTGCCTTCGATGCGAAGTCAGCCGGGCGAGGGCCTGCTTGACCCGACTCCGTTGAACGGTCCTGCGCATGGGCCGGGTCATGCGGTCCTCTGTCAGGTAAGACCCGGGTGTGGGCCGGAACCGCCCTGGAACCGATCGACCTGCGCGGCATCTCCCTCGAGGGTCACCCTGAACACGACATCGTTGTCCTGCGTGTAGGACAGCATGGTCTGCTCGTCGTGCCCCAGCAGGACCGACACCATCACGCGCCCGATCATTCCGTGCGACACGATTGCGATGCGGGACGCTTCGTGGTCGCGCAGGCCGTCGAGAAAGGGTGTGGAACGCGCGATCATGTCCGGGTAGTTCTCGCAGTTCGGTCCCCGGTAGTGGAAACGGTCCGCCTGCAGCGCGGCCCATTGCTCAGGCCAATGTTCCTTCACTTCTGCATAGAGGTTGCCGCTCCAGTCGCCACAGTCCCATTCCATGATCCGCTCATCGAACGTGACGTCGACGTTCAGGTGGCGGTTGATGATCTCGGCCGTTTGCCGGGTTCGGTCGAGGGGTGACGCGAACATCGTTTCGATGTCCAGCGTCGCGAGCATGCGGCCGTTGACGTCAGCCTGTGCGCGCCCAGTGTCGTTCAGATCGGAATTCCACTGGCCCTGCATGCGGCGAATGGCGTTCCACTCGGTCTGGCCGTGGCGGATGAAGTAGAGCTCTTTCATGTCTTTACTGCGTTTCCTTTCGACGGGTCCATCAGGACGTGGGGCGCCCCTGGCGTTCGGGCCCCGGAGTGATGTGGGTCGGCCGCATGCCGTCCGCTTCGACCTGAGGCATGCAGGTGCTCCTTCAGTTCAGGACCTGCTGATCCTCGAGGTCCCCGACGGCGTCCGGGGTCATCCCCAGCCACTCGTCCAGGACCGCGGCGTTGTCTTCGCCCAACAAGTGCGAGCGTTCGTAGACGTCGCAGGGTGTCTTTTCGAAGTGAATCGGCAGTTTGTCAGCATAGGTCTGGCCGAGCACAGGGTGCTGCTCCGCGATGGCGTGGAGGAATCCCGTGTGCTGGTTCTGCGGGTCGCGGTCGACCAGATCTTCGGAGTTCTGCACGACGCCTGCGGGCACTCCCGCCGCCTGACACGCCGCCATGGCGGCTTCGGCAGTGGTCGTTCGTGTCCAGGTGGAGACCTGCTCGTCCAGTTCGCTTGCGGCCCGGCGTCCTGCCGCGGTGGTGTAGCGGGCGTCTTCGGCCCACGCGGGATTGCCCATGACACCCTTGAGTGCGGTCCACTGCGCGTCGGTCATGCAGGCGATCGCGAGCCACCGCTCGTCGACCGGTTCGCTCGTTTGCGCGCCCGCGCATGGGAAACACCCGTGCGGGGCCGCCTCGTCGTAGGGCAGGCGGTTGCCGCTCGGGCGCGCCGCCGTGCCGTTCTCGAAGAAGTCGAGGAGCGAAGGCCCGGCGAAATTCACGCCCACCTCGAACTGCGACACGTCGATGCGCTGCCCGCGTCCCGTGCGGCGGCGCGCTTCGAGCGCGGCCAGCACGGCGGTCGCGCCGTGGAGACCGGCCTGGTGATCGTTGTAGGAAAAGCCAATCCCGATATCCTCGCGGCCGGGTACGCCCGTCAGGTGGGTCAGGCCGGCGAGCGCGTGAATGGTCGGTGCGTAGGTCACAAAGTTCGACCATGGGCCGTTGTCGCCCATCCCCGACATCTCGATGTAGACGACACCCGGATTGGTTTTCGAGACTTCATCGTAGCCCACCCCCCAGCGATCCAGGACGCCGACGGAGAAGTTGTCGATGACGACGTCCGCGGTGTCACACAACTGCCGGCAGATCGGTCGTGCCTCCGGGTTTGCCATGTCGAGCGCGAGCGACCGCTTGTTGCGGTTCCACATGACGTAGTAGGTACTTTGCGGATCGTTGGCCCCGGTGGCGCGCTCGGCGGAGTTCACACGCACGACGTCCGCACCCATGTCGGCAAACGTGCGGGTTGCGAATGGACCGGCGAGAACGTGGCTGAAGTCCAGAACCTTGATGCCTTCGAGAGGGCGGGTCATGACTGTGTCCCCCAATCAAGTTCCGCAAACAGCGCGTCGGCGTCCTGTGCGGGTTCGTAACCGTGCATGGCCCAGGGTGTGGCCGAGAAGTGATACGGGGCGCCCGGTCCCCTGACGCCGTCCGGGTACTCCGTCCACCAGTCCCGCGCTTCGAGTTGCGGGTTGTCCGCAACGCGTTCGATCGGCAGCACCCAGCCGTAGGGGCAGTGACGGCTCTGCGCGTCGTGCATCAGATCCTCGACTTCCCTGGTCCCGACCCACTGATGCAGCAGTTCCATCATGCGCGTGATGAACGCCGGGCGGTTCTCGAGTTCCAGGTATTTGGGGTCGATGAGGTCGTCGTGCGCGTCCTCTTCGATCATCCATGCGAGTTGCGCGTCGACATCGGGCGTAGGGGTGACCATGATCGAGCCGCCAACCGCTTGCATCACGACATAGGCATTCGACCAGTGCAGGCTGCCCCTGCGCGCAAGCGACTTGTCCNGGCGCATGGGCCGGGTGTGCGAGTACCAGTTCCACATGAGCACGTGTTCGAGGCAGGACGCAATGCACTCATGCACGGGTACGTGGACGCGCTGGCCCTCGCCGCGCTCCCGCGCGTGGTTCAGTGCCGAGAGCGCCGCGATTGCGACGTACGCGCCAGAGACCATGAAGTTCAGTTCGCCGAACGTCTTCAGTGGCGGAGTGTCGACGTCGCCCGTCGTGGCGACCGCCCCACCCAGCGCGCCCGCGACGAGATCGGGGGCGAGATAGTCGCGCCAGGGGCCATCCGCGCCGAACGAGGACGTTTCGACGACCACCAGCGATGGATTTGCTTCGAGTGCGGCGCTGACCTCGAGAACGTCGGCGCCGAAACCGTGCATACACGTCAGGACGATATCCGCCGCCTGCGCGAGTTGCCGGAGTTGTGCCGCGCCCTCCACGGTCGCGGTGTCCACCCGAAAGGCCCGGCGGTTGCTGGCGAAGTACCGGTGCCAGAGTGATGTCATACCAGCGTCGGCCTCGCGATGGGGGCCGCGTGCGCGCAGCGGGTCCCCTTCCGGGGGCTCGGGCCGCACGACATCCGCGCCAAGATCGGCGAGCAGCTTTGCGCCATAGATGGCGCGTTCATCGGTCAGGTCCAGTATGCGTACGCCGGTGAGCGCGCCTTCGGTGTTCGGCATGTCAGTCTGGTTGTTCTTCATTTGGGACCCCGGATTAAAGCATGATGGTTTCTGCTCTACCGCAACGGCCGAATTGGAGAACTGAAGGATGGAGCTGGCTGCGCTGCAGGCGATGCTGAACGCCACGATGGTGGAGACGATGCTGGCTGAGGGGGGAACTGTCGCGCGTGTGGCGGGCGTCCGTGCCAGGCCCGCGACGTTCTCGTTCCTGTCGGGGGGCGCAAGCAACAATGCCCTCTTTCTCGATCTCAGCATCGACTATGCGGGGCTAACGGGACTGCCCGACCGGTTGGTCCTGAAGGCGGGAAGGAATGTGCAGGGCACGGCGCGTCGCGAAGCGCAGTTTTTCGCGCATGTCGACCCTTCCGCCGTGCCCGGCGTGATCCGCTGTTACGGACGCCAATGGCTCGCCGACCAGGACTTCGGGTTGTTGCTCCTCGAGAACGCGGGGGAAGGGCTGAGCTACCAGGGCCCCGACGAGTCGCACCTGCATCTGTATGCGGACGCGCTGCGGGTGTTGGCCAACCTGCACGCGTGGCGCTGGAACGATGCAGCGCTCGGCAGTGGGGATTTCGTGACCGACTGGGACGAGGCGTTCATCGCGTTCGCTCTCGATCAGGCCGCGTCGGCACTGACTGCGCTGGGGGACAGCAATCCCGTGCGGGCCGACTGTGCGGACGCGCTCGACGGCCTGGGTCCGCGGCTCCTCGCGCGCGTGGGCACGAGGCCGCTCTGTGTCACGCACGGAGATGCGGCGCTGTGGAACTTCGTGATGGATGCGAGCGGTGAACGGCCCGTCCGCCTGCTCGACTTCCAACTGTGGGGTGTCCATCCGCCCGCCTGGGACGTGGCCTACATGCTGTACGCGTTGTGGCCAACCGCGCCGCGTCGCGCGCACGTGCCGGGTCTTCTGGATGTGTACCTGGCGCAACTGGAGACGCACGGCATCGACTACGGGCGTGACCTCGAGCGGGACCTGGGTCTCATGGTGCCGGGGATGATTGAGCTCACCCTTGCCAACCTCGCCCTTGGCTTGTGGCCCGAGGAACGGGTTCGTGAGCGCCTCGAATGGCTGGCGGATGCCTGCGAGGACGTCTGATCAGTCGCCCAGCGCGTCCAGCCACACACCCGAATCCCGTTTCCGTGATGCGGTCCGCCGCGCCGAGATACCGGCGCCGCTCGCGAGATCCGGATTTGCGCCGGCTTCAGTGAGACGCGAGACGACGTCGATCAGCCGGTCTTTGTCCTTCACCGTCGAACGGATCGCATACGCAAGCGCCGACTCCCCCCTGGCGTCCAGACCGTTGACGTCGGCTCCGGTGTCCGCGAGCAGTTGCACAATGTCGCCAAAACCCGCTTTCGCCGCGACATGCAGCGCGCTTTGCCCTTTGTGGTTGCGGATGTTGACGTCCGCACCGGCACTGATGAGTGCCTGCACGCGCTCGATGCTGCCGCCCCGGTCGCCGCGGCACTGAAAGACGATTGGCGGCCAGCCGCCTTCGCTGTCGTTCGGATCTTCCGGCGCGCCTTCGACTGCAAGGATTTCGAGCAGATGAGGGTTCGTGACGCCCGAGCGGGGCACTTCGCTGCCGTCCACGCTGGCGCCCGCCGCGATCAGCAGTTCGAGTATTCCCACGTGTTCCCGCCAGATACAGAAGCGCAGCAGCCACTGGCTGTACGGAACGGGATCAGCGCCTCGCTCCAGCAGATCCTTCACCAGGTCCGTGTGGCCCGGGGCAACGGCGTAGTGGAGCAGCATCGCGGCTACGTTGGGGTCGTGTTGCGCGAGCTCTGCCGTGGCGAGGGCAGGCTGCTCGTCCAACAAGCGGAGCACGGTGTCCCGCTCGCCGAGGTAGGCGGCGTCATAGGCGTCCGAGCGTGCGCCGGCATTCAGCAGGAAGTCTGCAACCGCGTCGTGCCCCTTGAAGCGCGCCGCGCACCAGGGTTACAGCTCCACCAGCAGCGGTGTGAAGTGGCAGCCCCGCGCGTTGATGTCGGCGCCCGCGTTCGTCAGAAACTCGACGACTGACAGTTGGCCTTTGTAGGCGGCCTCCCAGAGCAAGGTCCGGCCGTGCGAGGCGATCCGGGTCAGCCAGTCGGGTTGTTCCCCGAGCAGGGCGCGGATCGTGTCGAGATCTCCCCTGCCGGCGGCAGCCGCCCCGACCTTGAGGAAGTCGCTCGCCTTGCCGGTGAGCGCCGGTAGCCGCCCTGCCATGCTCTGCTCCTGCGCAAGCGCGTCACGGCAGACTTTAGCAGGCGCAAAGGGCCTGTACTGCGGCTCACGGGCCATGCTGGCGCCGCGCGTGGCATCGTTCTAAGGTGTGCGGCTTCTCCACCACTGCGAGCAGACTTTGGGCAAGGCTACCTATATCCCATCGCCGTGCATCCGCATCTGTACGCTCGATGACGACGACGTGTGTGTCGGCTGCCTGCGCAGTCTCGATGAGATCTGTCGTTGGCCCGACGCGGACCTCGAAGAACGCCACGAGATCCTCGATGCGATGTCGGAACGCAGCAAGACCAAGACGCCGAGATACTGATGCAGATTCTCGTTGTGGGCGGTACCGGGCCGACGGGGGTTCCCCTCGTCAATCGCCTCCTGGCCGCGGGGCACGAAGTGGCCATCTTTCACTCAGGCGCGCACCCGGCGGAGTTTGCCGGCCCTGTCGAGCGGATCTTCGGCAACGCGCGTGACGCGGAGGACATCGCCGAGAAGCTTGGCGACCGCCAGTGGGACGTCGCCGTGTGCATGTATGGCCGGCTGCGCGCGCTCGCGGAGCATCTGACGGGTCGCGTCGGCCGACTGGTGGGGATCACCGGGCAACCGGTCTACAAGGGCGCGATGCCGCCAACGCCCGAGGGGCGTATTCCGCTGCCGGTTCCCGAGTTCGCGGAACGTCAGTACGACGCGCAGGACTACACGGGCAAGGTTGCGGCAGGTGAAGACCAACTCTTCGAGCACCACGGGCGCGGTGACTTCGAAGTGGTGATTCTCCGGTACCCGGGCGTGTTCGGCCCGCGTGCCCCGCTCAATCACGAATGGGCGGTCGTCAAACGTGTGCTGGACGAGCGGTCTTTCATGCTGATGCCGCACGACGGGATTGCCTACTTTCAACGCGGTTACGTCGACAACCTGGCGGAGCTGGCGTATCTAGCCGCCACGCGCCCCGAGGCGGCGGGCGAAGCATTCAATGCGGGAGACGAGCGTGTCCTGTCCGCGCGGCACGTCGCGGAACTGATCTGCGATGAACTGGGCAGCGCGATGCAACTCATCGGCGTCCCGGCGCAGTTCTGCCGCGGGTTCTACCCGCTTGCCGAGAAATCCAATCAGATTCTCGACATGAGCAAGGCGCGCTTGCTGCTGGGCTACCGGGACGTTGTGGATGCGGAGGTTGCGACCCGCCTCACGGCGCGGCACCTCGCCGCCAATCCACCCGCGCCGGAAGATCTGTATCCCGCCGGGCCGGGTACGTTCGACTACCCGCGTGAGGAAGCCATTGTGCGCGCTTGGCGGAAAGCCGAGGCTGTAATGACCGCCGATTCGGCGATAGCCGCTATGGAGAGCGACTGATGAAAGTCGCGGTGATTGGCTGCGGTGGCTACGTGGGCTCGTACGTGACGCGAGCACTCGTTGCGCGAGGCCACGACGTAAGGGGTTCGGTTCGCGACGCGTCTCCCGAGCGTACCGGCTGGATCGTTGAGAAGGCAGCGGCAGGTGCCGGTGATCGGTTTCAATTGATCGAAGCCGACGTCTTCGACCAGGCTTCGATCGTTCGGGCGATGTCCGGCTGTGACGGCACAATCGTCTGTGCGGGTTCGCCGAAGATCGAACCGGAAACGATTCCGCTCATGGCCGCCGTTGCCGGGAACTGCTGCGATGCGGCGCTGGAAACGGGGGTACGCGCTGCGGTCTTCACGTCGAGTACCGGATCCACGAACCCGCCCGAGGGCGAGCCCGAGTTCAAGAACGAGGTGGATCACTGGTCCGACGATGAACTGCAAATGCAGACCGGTAAATACGCGGCGGTCGGCAAGACCCGCCTTGATCGCACGGTGCTGCAGAAAGCCGAGTCATCGGCGGGTGCGCTGCGGGGCGTCACCATCAACCCCTCAACCGTGACCGGTCCCTGCATGTCACCTGAACCTGCGACCAGCCTGCGCAGTTATGCGGCAATCATCCGCGGCGAACGGATGACGACGGTGCCGAACAGTTCGATGTCCCTGATCGACGTGCGCGACCTCGCGGCACTGCACGTTGCGGCGTTGGAGCAGGAGTCAGCGAGCGGCCGCTACTTCGGTGTCAGGCAGAGCTGGCACTGGCAGGAGATTCTGGACGAACTCGGTCGTCAGGTACCGGAGTACACACCGCCCCGGCTCGAGCCCGGTGTGGTGCCTGTCCGCGCGACCGGGTTCGACCTGACGCGTCAGGCATCCCTGGGGGTGGCGGTACAGGGCCTGCCGGAGATCCTGGCGGCGGCGGTTGCGGAACTGCGCGCCCGCGGCATGGTCTGAGCCAACGCGGGGCGGCGGGCCGCCTCTGCCTGTCCCTTGCGGTAGTGCCGAATCTGTCGCGCGCCGTGCAGCGCGACTCGACGGATAGCCGCTCACGGCGCACCCGTGGGCGAAGGAGAAGCCATGAAGATCGCGGCCGTAGACCATTTCCTCGTCCATCCGCAACGAGGCAAGAACCTCTGTTTCGTGCGGCTGACGACTGACGAAGGCATCGAGGGCTGGGGCGAGTGTTACACCCAGTCCGACCGCGATCTGCAGATCACGGCACATATCGATCAGCTCAGACGGTACGTCGTCGGCCGTGACCCTCGCCTGATCAAGGCGTTCACCCAGGGTGCCTTTGACGACTTCTCGGCGCGACGTCCGGCGATGGACTATTACTGTGCGGTCTCGGGAATCGAGCAGGCGATGTGGGATCTCACCGGAAAGATTGCCGGCCAGCCCGTGCATGCGTTGCTTGGCGGACAGGTGCGGGATCGCGTCAGGGTGTATGCAAATGGCTGGTCAGGTGGCGCGGGCTCGCCGGAAGCTTTGGGTGAAAAAGCCGTTGCGATGGTGGAGAGCGGCTTCACGGCCATGAAGTTCGACCCCGTGCCGGGGCCGTGGCGGACATTCATCGACAAGGACACGGAACGCCGGACCATCGCAAACGTTCAGGCGGTCCGGGCCGCTGTGGGACCGGACATCGACCTGCTCATCGAGATGCACCGACGGCTCGCTCCGATGCACGCGACGCGCATTGCGCACGCCATCGCCGACATGGACCCGTATTGGTTCGAGGAACCCGTCCTTGCCACGAATCTGGATGCCCTGGCCGAGGTGCGGCGCGACATTCGGGGGACCGGCATGCCGGTTGTCACGGGCGAGGCGCTGTACGGCAAGGCAGATTTCCGTCACGTGTTCGAGCGGGCGGCCGCTGACATCATCAATCCCGATGTGTGCAATGTCGGCGGGATTCTCGAACTGCGCGAGATCGCCGCAATGGCGGAGCCGTACTTCGTTGCCGTCTCGCCCCACAATTACAACAGCACGACGGTCGGACTGGCGGCGACCATTCAGGCGTCCGCAGGGATGCCGAACTGCATCATCACCGAGTACTTCGTGAACTTCGAAGACCTGGGGCGGGAGCTCGCTACGCCGCCGCTGCTGGCGGAGGACGGCTATGTCGCAGTGCCTCAGGGGCCGGGGCTCGGCATCGAACTGGATGCCGATGCGCTTGCGGCCCATCCCTGGGAGGCGTTTGCGCCGCGCTCGATAGGAGACTGACGCGGGGGGCGGAGTCACGACCCCGACCAGTTCGCGTCGAAGCTCGTGTGGCCATCCGTGTAGCGGCGAAGAGGCCGCGGCAACGCCTTGATCATCGCTGCTGCCCGTGCGGGGAGCGGCCAGGGCGACGCGCCGTCCAGGCACGTGGCCTGAAGCTGATTCCACAGGAGTCCCGCCGTTCCCACGTCGCCATGTTCGTGTGCCAGGTCGAGGGGCAAAGCAGATCAGGTGTCCCGAAGGCGCTTCAATTGGGACGCAGGCCGGGATACCCATCGTGCCGGGACTGCGGCTGGCGCACCGCGAGCTCCGTGTGTGCCCCGTTGGCCACCAGATAGCCGCGCGCTGACTGCGCCGGGATCGGGATCGTAGTGGTCGGGACGCGCGTCGATGAACACCGCGGCGTGAGCGTCACTTGCTGCGCAGACGATGCAGTCAACCGGGGGTGGTCCCGACTTCATCGCTGATGTTCTCTGCCACGGCACCGCGGGTGACGAACGTCTGCAGGCGCGACATGTAGAGAAAAGCAGCGGCTGCATCGCGGTGCCCGATCCCCTACAGTTCGGCCCAGCGTTCGATGTTGTCCTTCCAGGCGAGCGCCTCGTCCGGGCTTTTGATCCATGTCGCCATTCCTGGCGTGGGCGTCACGGGTACCAGAATCCGGTCGACTCCCAGTGCTGCGAGCGCCGGAATATCGTCGAGGTTCTGCGGCAGGCTCGAGGTGATCTCGAGGGCGTCGGGATCGCGGCCGTGTGCGGCGGCGGTGTCACGTGCGAGAGCCAGCAGGTCCGGTGAAGTGATGCGCGCGGGGAAAAAGCCGTCACCCAGGCGCCCGGCACGTTTCGCCGCAGCTTTCGAGTGCCCACCCACGACGATCGGCACGGATCGTGTTGGTTGCGGGCGGCAATACGCGCCCTCGAAAGAGACAAACTCGCCGCTGAAGGTTGGTACGTCCTCGGTCCAGAGGGCGCGCATGGCGGCGACGTACTCGTCGGTGCGCGCGGCGCGTTCATCGAAGTTTGCCCCAAGTGCGTCGAACTCCTCTTTGAGCCAGCCAACGCCGATTCCGAGAAGTACGCGGCCGCCGCTCATGAGGTCCAGCGTTGCCACCTGCTTCGCTGTGGTGACGGGGTTGTGCTGCGGCAGGATCAGGATGCCGGTCCCGAGCAGGATCGACTCGGTCCGCGCGGCCACGTAACTCATCCAGATCAGGGGATCGGGCAGCGGGATCTCATTGTTGCCGCCCGCAATCTTGCCGTCGTCCGAATAGGGATAGGGCGACTCGTAGCCTGCCGGCAGGACGGTATGTTCGACCGTCCATGCGGACTCGAAGCCGGCAGCTTCGCCCGCCTGGAGCAACTCCACGGCCCTGGCGGGATCGGTGTATCGGCCGGTATTGCAGTAACGCAGACCAAACTTCATAGCGGAGTCCGAGCGCAGTTTCTGGCAGCGTAACACCGTCGCGAATGCTCGGCGCTTATACCCCCATGGGGTATAGTGATGCTATGGCCCTTCGCAACGTCCTGTCGCTCATGCTGCCGCTGCTCGTCGTTTGCGCAGCGGGCGCAGCCTGTGCCTGTGGGACTTCGCATGAGACACGTGAGACACGTGAGATGCATGAGTTACCCGGGTCGACCGGGGTCCACGCTGCGCACGGGGTGGCCGAGCACGCCGGTCATGCTGATGGCGACTGTCACCACGAGTTCAGCCCTCACGTGTGTCCACACGGCTGTGCGGCTGCGAGCCCTGTTCCTGAGGCCCAAGCGTCAGTCGTCCAGCGACAGAGGCAGGCGGAAGCTGACGGCGAGGAGACGGAGCCTGTCCGTCCGCTTGCGTTGGTTACGGCTGCTCCGGACCTCGCATGGGGTCCGAGACCACCAGAACGGCGATTGCGCGTCGTCACACCTGTCAGTCGCAGCGACCAGCTCAACGAATAGTCCCTCTCAATGCCGTTGCAACGGCGGTGCGAAACGCGATTCAGGTTGGAGTTCATGCTTCGAGAGGGCATCAGATGGTCACCGGACATCATTCCGGACGTTCGCTTGCTGCGTGCGTCCTCACAATCAGCCTTGCGGGCTGCGCGGGTATCCCGCCTGACCAGGGTCGGGAAGACCCCATGGCGGCCCTCGAAGCCCATGGGCGAACTCAGACCGCCGATCCCGACTCGCGACTGATGCGCGCGAGCGACGCCGCGGCGCTCGCGCTCGCAGGTAACCCGGGCCTGCGGGCCGCCTATGCCGATCTTGGCCTGGCTCACGCCGATCTGTATGCGGCCAGCCGTATCGCGAACCCGGTCCTGTCGGCGTCGCGGCTGACGGGTGACGGATCAGGTCAGCACACGATCGGGTTGGCCGCGTCGATCGCGGATGTACTGACCCTGGGGTCCCGCACGCGCGCGGCCAAGGACGACCTGGCGGCACACAGACTCGAGCTTGCGAGCCTTGCCCGCTCAACGGCCGCTGCCGCAGAGCAGGGCTTCTATCGGCTGGTCGCGGCCCGTCATGTCGTCCTGCTCCGTGAACAGAGCGCGCATGCGGCGCTGCTGTCGGCTCGGCTGGCGGAGCCGTATTACAGGGCGGGCAATCTCACTGATCGCGAGCTTGCCCTGCACCAAGCGGCCGCCGCTGACGCCGAACTCGAAGCGATCGAGGCCCGCATGGCCGCGAGCGCCGCGCGGGCGCAACTTGCGCAGGTCATGGGCGTCTCGTCGGCGGCGGACTGGAGCGTTCCGGAACTGCTCGACACGCCTCCGGCAGACGACCCGAACCCCGCGGACATGCTCATGCTGGCGCGTGAGCGGCGCACGGACCTTGCGGCCGCAATCGCGCGGACGGATGCCGCGGCGCGGCGCGCCAGGCTCGAGANCTGGGCCCCACTGCTCGGTGATCTTCAGGTCGGCTACGAGCGTGAACGCGACGGCAGTGAAACNCACAGGGGACCCGGCATTGAGTTCGGTCTGCCGATCGCCTTGCAGGGCGGTGCGCGGCGGGCTCGCGCCCGGGCAGAACTCGGGCGCAGACTCGCGGAACTCGAAGGTATCCGGCAGAGCATCGAAGGTGACGTTAGGCTTGCGTTGGCCGATCTCGGGGGCGCGCGGGAGAAGCTCCGTGTCTACCGCGAGCAACTGGTGCCGGCACGTGTGCGAGGTACCGCGGGCGCACGCGAACAACAGGCGTTCATGCTGATCGGCACCTTCGAGCTGATCGAGTCGAAGCGGGACGAGTACGCCGCCCACCAGGGTTACGTGGAAGCGGTACGGGACTACTGGATTGCCCGGACGACACTCGCGCTTGCCGTAGGGGACGCGTTGCCGACCCCGGTGTCGGGTATCCCCATGGCGCTCCCGGATGCGATGCGGGCGGCCGTTCGGAGCGCGGATGGCCATGCGCAGGTGCGCGCTCAGGAAACAACCCTCGAGCAGCCGCCATCCGGCGAACGTGGCCGCGATGCCGAGCATGACCACGGGGGGCATGACATGCCGATGCCGGAAACGCCAGCGCAGGATCACGCGCACGACCATGGAGCCCATCATGACTGACACATCACGCCGGGAATTTCTGACCTACAGCGCGTCGCTTGCCGCCGCGACAGCCGGCGTTGCGGCAGGCGCGGGGGCGGCCACCAAAGAACCGCTGACCGGCGCCACTCGCCACATTCACGGCCCGGTCCGAACGCTGAATGGATGGACATTGCCGTACGTCAGGAAGGGCAACGTCAAAGAGTTCCATCTCGTGGCCGAGGAGGTTCAGCACGAGTTCGCGCCGGGCATGGTGGCGAGCTGTTGGGGATACAACGGTTCGACGCCTGGACCCACGATCGAAGCGGTCGAGGGCGACCGCGTGCGTATTCTGGTGACCAATCGGTTGCCCGAACATACAACGATCCACTGGCACGGACTCATCCTGCCGAGTGGCATGGACGGTGTCGGCGGACTGAACCAGCCTCAGATCGAGCCGGGTGAGACATTCGCGTATGAGTTTGACCTGGTGCAGCACGGCACACACATGTACCACCCCCACGCTGACGAGATGACGCAGTTGGCGGTTGGCATGATGGGGCTGTTCATCATTCACCCAAGAGAGAACGCTGCACCCGTCGACAGGGACTACGCGATGCTGCTGCACAACTGGGCGGTTCACCCGGGAACGTACCGCCCTGATCCGGCGGTCATGGTCGACTTCGATCTGTGGACGTTCAACAGCAAAGTGTTCCCCGCGATCGAACCGATCGTCGCGCGCACGGGCGAGCGGGTACGGGTCCGGATCGGCAACCTCTCGATGTGGAATCACCCCATCCACCTGCACGGCGTTCAGTACGAGGTGACGGGGTCAGATGGCGGGCGCTGGCCGAAGCATCAATGGCGGCGCGAAGCGACTGAGATTGTCGGCGTGGGACAGATGCGCGACATCGAGTTTGTGGCCGTGCCCGGTGACTGGGCATTCCACTGCCACATGGCTCACCACACGATGAACGCCATGGGGCACGACCTGCCAAACTCGCTGGGGGTTGATCAGTCAGGCGTTGCGCGCGAGCTTCGCGAACTCTTTCCGGGGTACATGGCGATGGGTGAAGACGGAATGGCCGAACACCAGGCCCATGTCGAGATGGGTCACGTCACCGGGCCTCCCAACACCCTGCCGATGGCGACCGGGCGTGGACCATACGGGAACATCGGGATGGGTGGCATGTTCACGACGGTCAAGGTGCGGGACAACGTGCACGCAGGCGATTTCTCCGACCCGGGATGGTACGACGCACCTGTCGGAAGCGTTGCCGCACGCGTCAGTTCCGATCCGGACTTCGGCAACCCTCCACGCCGGGGGTGACGCCTGCGCTACAAACGACCTTCCAGGAACGTGGCGAACGCATCCGCGACGGCGACGGGATCTTCTGCGTTCGGATAGTGATCGACGCCGTGCATGACGTGGAGATGTCCCGTGCCGGCCTTGAGCTTGGCGTACATGCCGAGCGTTGCGCTGAGCGGCACCACGGAATCGGCATCGCCTGAAACGACCAGTATCGGGGTGTCCGTTTCGGTCAGGAACGGCGTCATGTCCCTGCGCCCGCTGATTCGTTGCCCGATCGCCCGCTCGGGTGGGTTGGCGACGATGTCGTCCCACAGTTGATCGCGGATCGTCTGCGGCAGCCCCAGGTGGATGGGTTCCCAGGCCTCGTGCCCCGTACCCGCATCCCTGCCTGGCGGACGTTCCCGCATCGCTTTGACGATCGACTCACGCTCGTCCCCGGACGGTGCAACCCGTTCGTCGCCCGCGCCCCCGGCCATCATGATGAGCGCCGGAATCTCCAGTCCGTCTGCTTCATCGGTTGCGAGATACAGGGCGTTCGACACGCCAAGCGAATGGCCCGCGACGGCACAGCGGGTGATGCCAAGGGCGTCGATCACGCCGCGAACAACTTTCGCGTAGTTGGCCGGCTGGTAGGCGTCGAGATCAGCGGGACGATGCGTGCCGCCAGCACCCGGCAGGGAGACGGCAACCGTGCGGATATCTTCAGTCGCAAGCAGAGCCTGGACCGTGTGCCAGATGCGGGCGGACGAGCCGGCCCCGTGAATGAGAATCAGGATGCGGTCACTGACGCCCTGGTCGAAATACTCGACGGGGCCGCCCTGCAGATCCACTGTCGGCATTGTTGAGCTCCAGCCTTCGAATTGACTCATGGTAGTCCCAATGGTCTGCTCGATGCAGCCAGAGAACCCGGACCTTTGCCAGTGACTACCAGACGCCCCATCCTCGAACGCGTTGTGTTTGCGAAGAATCAGGAAGAGCTGGCCGCGGCCTACGCCGACTGGGCAGCAGACTACGACTCGGATCTTGTGGACGAGATGGGTTATAAGGCGCCCTTCACTGCGGCGGCTCTGTTGCATGAGCACCTCGACATGCCGGACGCCCGCATCCTCGACGCCGGCTGCGGAACTGGACTCGTCGGCAAGGCGCTCGCGGCGTTGGGCCATTCGCAAATCGACGGCCTCGACTTCTCGGCGGAGATGTTGGCGCAGGCTCAAAAGAAAGGGGTCTACCAGCGGTTCATTCAGGCCGACCTCACGCAGCCGCTTGGCATCGCCGACAATGAGTACGAGGCGACCGCGTGCGTGGGGACGCTCAACCTCAGTCACGTCGGCCCCGGCGCCATCAGCGAACTGGTGCGGGTCACCCGTGGCGGTGGGCCCGTCTGCTTTACCGTCCGGGAGGAAGCCTGGGTCAGGGATCCGTACGAGGAGACGCTTGCTGAACTCGAACAGGCCGGTCAGTGTCGACTGCGCGATGTCCGGGAGATTCCGTACATCGAAGAAGAAGGATCATCCTGCAGGTTGTGCCTGCTCGAGACTTTGGACGCCTGACGTCTTCAAAGCCGTGTAAACCGCGCCTAAATGTGGTCTTCTTGCGCGCTGAAAAAATCGGGTCCGGGAGGCACTGGTGTCCTCAGAACAGTCCGGCACGGCGGTAGCAGAAGTTCCTGAGAAGCTACGCTCGCCAAAGTATCGCCGCTACGTGCTCGGCGTGCTCGTCGTTGTCTACGTCTTCAACTTTCTGGACCGTCAGATCGTTACGATCCTGGCCGAACCCATCAAAAACGAACTGGGTTTGAGCGATACGCAGATTGGTCTGATGACAGGCCTTGCGTTCGCCCTCTTCTACACGGTCCTCGGTATTCCTATCGCCAGGCTCGCGGACCGCGCGAGTCGCGTCAACGTGATCACGACCGCGCTCGTCATATGGAGCGGGATGACCGCGCTCTGCGGTGTTGCGCAAAACTTCGTGCAGATTCTGGCGGCGCGAATCGGGGTTGGTGTCGGTGAGGCAGGCTGTTCGCCTCCTGCCCATTCACTGATCGCGGACTATTACCCACCGAGCGAACGCGCGTCGGCGCTGTCGATCTATGCGCTTGGGATCCCCATCGGCAGCCTGCTCGGTCTGCTCGCCGGAGGCTGGGTCGCCGAGTTCTATGGGTGGCGCGTCGCGTTTCTGGTCGTTGGCGTGCCCGGAGTGCTGCTTGCGGTGGTCCTCAAACTCACGGTCCTCGAACCGATCCGGGGCATGTCGGATCCCGCGGGAACCGGCGCGCAGCCTCAGCCACCGCTTCTGCCAACGATCAAGGCTCTGCTCAGCAACAAGACGTTCGTGCACATCGCGATGGGTGGCGCGCTGACGTCCTTTGTCGGCTACGGCCTCGGTCAGTGGCTCCCTGCGTTCTTCATTCGTCTGCATGGCATGGGGCTCGCCGAGGTGGCGACTTACTATGGACTCGTCAACGGCATTGCCAGCATGGCAGGTACATTCCTCGGAGGAACGCTGGCCGACCGCTTCGCCAAACGCGAGCAGCGTATCTACGTCTGGCTGCCCGCCGCCGGCGTCCTGGTCTCATTCCCGTTCTACTTTGCGGCCCTCGTGGTTGGCGACTGGCGGATTGCCATTGCGATCCTGCTCGTGCCCAGTTTCCTGAACTCGCTGTGGCTCGGGCCCGCGTTCGGGACCATCCAGAACATCGCCCCGCAGGCCATGCGCGCGCTGGCATCGGCGATCCTGCTCTTCATCCTGAACATCATCGGACTCGGCTTTGGCCCGTTCCTCGTTGGTGTCCTGAGTGACCTGCTGAGCGGATCGTTTGGGGAAGAGTCGCTGCGCTACGCGATCATCACCGCGACCGCGGCGTACTTCTGGGCGGGCGCGCATTTCATTCTCGCCGGCAAGACGCTGGTGGCGGATCTGAAGCGGGCGAGTGACGAGGCGGTGGCCTGAGTCTGCGCACGGATCGGGAGCGGCGGAAACGGCGCTCCCGGCCCTCAGGTGGGGGCAGGCTCCGCGTTTCTGACATGTAAGACGCCGATGAACTGGGACGACGCGATCGAGAAGATGCAGTAGCCGAGAAACCAGTAGAACCCCGTTTCGAGACTCGACTCCATGACCAGCAGGTCACCCATCTCGCCTTTGGCCTGGCCGGCAAGGAACACGATGAGGAGCGACATGACGAACACATCGGCCATCGACCATTTGCTCATCGCGCCGACCACCCGGTGCAGGAAGTCCCGGGGACGCGGGCCCGCCACCGTCACGTAGCCAAGCTGGAGCAGGAGTTTCAGCGAGGGAACGACGATGCTGAACGTCACGATCAGCACGGCGACAAAGAGGTTGTCGTTACCCGCAAGTTCGACAACCGCGTCCCAGATGCTGCGGGTGATCGCGTAAGCCTGCAGTTCGCCTTCAACCTGGTCGAGTCCGAGCATGCGCGAGAGCGTGGTGATCATCTGCCAACGGCCGCCGCCCGGGTCTTCGCCGGCGGCAAGGTCGATACCGAGATCCACCAGTTCGGCCTTGTCCATCGTTCCGGTCAGCGTGACAACCGGTTGGGTCACGCCGGGCACGAGCAGGGCAAGTGCCGCGACGATCGAGGCCAACGTGGCAATCCGGCGTTATGCGCGGTTGTCAGGTACCTCCGTTGCCTCTGCGGGGGCGCGCTGGGAACTGTGGAAGATTTACCGGCTGCTGATGGTGCGAAGGCAATGCGTCGCTCAGAAACGCGAAGCGATCCCGGTGTCCCTCGTTCCCAGCACGGCAGAGAAATGGCGGTGGGTAGCGGAGTGTGCGAACACGCGCAAGTTGTTGGTGATCGTGGAAGGGGGGCGCGCCGTACAGGAACTGAGCGAGGCGCTTGCAACAGCCGGTATCGCGTGCAGCCCGACGCGCAAGCCAGGCACAGGAACGCCGGAGCAACGCGGAGCGCAGGTCTTTGTCCATCGCTGCGGGGCAGTCGGACCATTTCTACCTGAAGCTCTGCCATTGCAGAACGCCTCCATGATCGTGCTCGCCGACGGGTTGTACGGTCACCGCACGGAACAGCGGCTCACGCGCGAGGTTGCAGACAGTGGAAGGTACGTGATGATTCACCGCGTGAGTGCACTCGACGAGCCACTATGGGAGAACTCGCTGTGGGCCCGCTTCGCGCGTTCATGGCCGCGGTTCATCCGTATCGGTGCCCGGGCCGCGTACCGGGCCAGGCAAAGCAGGTTCGCACGGCGGCAACGTCGTGCCCGTTCCCTGTTACTCAGCGCGGGCGATCGCCGGCGCACGTCTCTCGCCTTTTCCGGGGAAGAGATCTGACATCAGACGCTGCTCGCGAACATCGCGGCCGCCGATGTACCGGATGGCCCCGCGCGGGAACAAATACAGAACGTTCTTCTGAACGTGATCTTCCCGCACCTTGCCGATGGAAAGCCATGCGGAGTGTCCCGCGCCGGGGATCCAACATGGTCCGGCCTGAGGCAGTCCCTCGCTTGCCGGTCCCGTGGTTTAATGGCGCTCCCAAAGGACACCGCCAAGAGAGCCCGTGAGCAACGCCGACGTCATCATCGAAGTACTCCAGCAGGAAGGAATCGAGTTCCTCGCTGGCTTTCCCAACAACCGCCTCTTCAACTCCGCCGCATCGCACCAGATGCGACCGATCATCGGGCGCACCGAGCGCGCGATCATCAACATGGCCGATGCCTACACGCGCATGATGAACGGGCAGAAGATCGCAGCCATCGCAGTGCAGGACGGACCGGGGATCGAGGCCAGCTTCGGCGCGGTTGCCCAGGCGTATGGCGACAACACACCGATCCTCATGCTGCCGGGAGCGCATGCGCCCGCGATGCAGGGTTACGACCCGCAGTTCATTGCTTCCCGGTCCTATCGGGACATCACGAAGTGGGCAACGCTCATCAACGACAAGCGTGAACTCACCCGGAAACTGGAGATGGCGTTCTCTGCCCTGAAGAACGGCAAGCCGGGGCCGGTGCTCCTCGAAACCGCGGCCCCCATCCTGTGGGGGAACTGGGAAGGTGAGAAGCCGACCTACCAGTCACCGCCGCGCCTGCGCTCGATGGCGGACCCGGACGACGTGGAGCGGATTCTGGACACACTGCTGTCCGCCGCCCGCCCTGTCCTCATCGCCGGGCACGGCGCGCTCTATGCCGAGGCCTGGGATGAACTCCGGGAACTTGCGGAGTTGCTGCAGATTCCCGTGACGACCTCATTGCTCGGCAAGAGCGTGTTTCCGGAAAGCCATGAACTGGCCCTCGGATGTGCGGGTCGGACCATCACGAAGGCGGCCGGTCACTTCTGTAATGAATCGGACTTCATTCTCGGCATCGGGACCAGCTTCACCATCAACGACTTCACGTCGCGGATGCCCAAAGACGCCGTCCTCGGTCAGATCACCAACGAGCCGTCCGATGTTGCCAAGTGCCGGGCGGTTGCCTGCGCCGCGGTGGGCGATGCCAGGCTCGTGCTGCGTCAGCTGATCGATGCCGCGAAGGCGAAGGTCGGCGACGGTGGCCGCCCGAAAGACAGCGACATGTTGGCGGAGATTGCCGCGCTCAAGCAGGAGTTCTTCGACGAATGGTCAGAACGTCTGCTCTGTGACGACGAAGGGGCCATCTCTCCGTATCGCGTGATCCACGAAATGAACACGCTGTTCGACAAGTCGAAGACCGTTGTGACCCACGACGCGGGCAACCCCAGGGATCAACTGGTGCCGTTCTACTCGGCCGAAACGCCGCGCGGGTACCTCGGCTGGGGCAAGTCGACTCACCTCGGCTCGTCATTGGGGATGGCCATGGGCGGCAAGCTCGCCCGGCCGGACTGGCTGTCGGTCAACTTCGTCGGTGATACCGGGTTCGGGCAGACCTCCAACGACGTCGAAACGGCGGTGCGCTCCAATCTGCCGATCCTGACAATCATCGTGAACAACGGGGTCATGGCGGGCTACGGCAACTACATGCCGGATGCCGTCGAGAAGTATCAGTCGAGCGCCACCGGCGGTGACTACACGGCCATGTCGCAGGCGATGGGTGCCTACGCCGAGCGTATCGAGAAGGCGTCGGACGTGCGCGCTGCGCTCGAACGCGGAGTGGCGCAGACCGAAGCCGGCAACGTTGCCGTGCTCGAGTTCATGACCAGGGAGGAGCCCGTGCTCGCAGCCGCGAGCAAGTGGGGCATGTAGCGGGTCCGGCGATGGACTGACACCCGCGCGTTTGACTGGCATCCGGCGCGAGGGCATCCCGCGGCTCACAGCTTGCCGAAAACGCCTCGCTGATAGAGGTAGTCCATCGCCTTCTTCTGCGTCAGGAACTCGGACGTCTCGAGCGTCCCGAGAGTAATCAGTTCGTCTACCATGTAGCGCTGCGCGGACGGCTGCACGCGCTCCAGCAGGTCGAACGACGCCTCGAGGGGGCAGGAATCGATGCCACCCGCTGCGATGGCCTCTCCGTGCGCATGGACGGCCTCGGTGTTCGCGTGCTCCTGCGCACCGAAGTCGTACACCACGCCGCTGTCAGCATCCCGCGCGAACCAGTGTTCGCCCGCCGCGTCCACGCAGCGCATGGTTCGAAGTTGAGTGGTCGCGAGCATGTAAACGAAGACGAGCGTCGCGGAGTGTATAGACTCGGTGTCCGTGCGGGAGGGATGCGTGCGGGGGAGCTCCGCGCGGATCTGCTCGAACAGGTCTGCCGCTGCGGCGGGCGTGTACTCCGACCGCTTGTACTGAATGACCTCTGTGTCCGCGTCGCCAGGTCTCAGCAGAAGCGAGTACACCTCGAGATCCACGATGTACTGCATATGCAGCTGGGGTGGCTGATCGGTCTTCATCTGTCCGGTCTTGCCCGTGGCCGGGCTATTCGAGAATGAGCACGCGCTCGACGGCAAGGGTGATCTTCTCCTGGACGACGCCGCTCTGGTCGGTCTCCAGTTCCCATCCCGCGAGAAAACACTGGGTCAGGGTTTAGGACTGGAACGGTGTCCCGTTGCGACGCAGCGTGGTGATGTGGATGTTCCGCCGGGTGGGTTCGCCGCGCCGCGCCTCCGTAGCCCATGCCTGCAGGTCCGTCGCCCCGCGATAGCGGCGGTTCAGAACAATGTCGCCGTACTTGGCCCGCCCCGGGCGCTTGCGCAGGAACAGGTCGTCGCCATCCTGGAAATCGATCACCTCAACCTGGATCCCTAGCCCGTCGAGCGCGTTGAAACCGGACAGGTCGAGATCATCCGTTTCGACAATGAAGTGGGGCTTGGAGCGATCGAAGTTCTCTTTCCCGGCGCCGGCATCCAGGCCGAGCAATAGTCCCAGCAGTGCGGTGGTGATGATGGTCAGGCGCATGAATCGTGACTCCAAGAATGTAGTCTGACAGGTTTTAACGGACGCGCCGCCCGCGTTCAACGGCGGCCCTACAGATGGTCTTTCCGGAAATGCCCCGTGTGGGACGCTTTGCACGCGGCGACCTCCTCTGGCGTGTCGGCCACGACGACCTCCCCGACGCCCCGACCGCCGTCGGGACCAAGGTCGATTACATGATCTGCGGTCTTGATCACATCGAGGTGATGTTCGATGCAGAGCACCGTATGGCCCGCGTCGGCAAGACGGTGCAGGCAGTCGAGCAGTCGAGAGATGTCCGCAAGGTGCAGACCCGTGGTGGGCTCATCGAGGATGTAGAGCACGTGCCCCCGCCTCTGAAGCTTGGACAACGCGGCTGCGAGCTTGATCCGCTGCGCCTCTCCACCCGATAGCGTCGTGGCGGACTGCCCGAGTGTCAGGTAGCCCAGCCCCAGGTCGTGCATTACCTGAATCTTGCCGCCGATGGACGGCTCCCCGGCGAAGAATCCCACGCCTTCCTCGACCGACATGTCGAGGACTTCAGCGATGTTCTTGCCCTGGTAGGCCACCTCGAGCGTCTTGGCGTTGAAGCGCTGACCCTTGCACGTCGTGCAAAGCACCTCGACGTCGGGCATGAAGTACAGCTTGGTGCGGATGTTGCCCGCGACCTGACACTCCTCGCAGCGACCACCCTTGACGTTGAACGAGAAGCGGCCCGGTTTGTAGACGCGTTCTTTGGCGACAGGCGTCTTCGAGAACAGGGTGCGGATGTTGTCGTAGAAGCCCGTATAGGTGGCCGGGTTCGAACGGCTGTTGCGTCCGATGGGTGACTGGTCGATGTTGATGACGCGGGTGACGTGTTCCAGCCCTTCGATGGATTCATGGTCTCCCGCCATCGTGCGGCTGTCTACAAGCTCCTTCCACAGGCGCTTGTAGAGCACCTCGTTGACGAGCGACGATTTGCCGGAGCCTGACGCGCCGTTGATGCAAACGAACTGACCGAGGGGAATGTCGACGTCTTTGAGGTTGTTGTGCCGTGCGCCTTTGATCGAGATTGCCTGTCCGTTCGGCGTCCGCCTGGAGTGCGGGGTTGAAATCGCCTTCTTGCCGGAGAGGTACTGCCCGGTGGGCGAGTCTTTTGCCGCGAGCACCTGTCTGAGGCTTCCCTCAACCACGACCGAACCGCCGTGGATGCAGGGACCGGAGCCCATCTCGACGATGTGGTCGGCTGCACGGATCGTGTCCTCGTCGTGTTCCACGACCACAACCGTGTTGCCGAGATCGCGCAATGACTGAAGCGTTGAGATCATTTAGACATTGTCTTTGGGGTGCAGGCCGATCGACGGTTCGTAGGGTCACCGGCCAGACTGGGCGCGCCTGTCGCTGGACGATGCCGCGCTCATGGTCACCGGCGGCGGCACCGCAGGTGACCAGAACGCTTCGCTCTACGTCACCACGACTGACGTTGAAGGGTTGTACGGCGAACTGGGTGCCAGGCCGGAGGTGCTGGAACCGATCAGCACCGCGTTTCACGGCATGCGGTAGTTCACGCTGGTGGACCCGAACGGCTTCATGCTGACGTTCGGGCAGCGGGTCAGGGAGCCGCCCGAATCGATGGGACCGCCCAGCTGATTCTATTGCCCGCGCAGGCGCATCCCGGCGGCTTCGTAACACCGATCGATGAGCTGCATCTGCTTCACGCCGTCGTCCGCATCAGTCGGCTGGGCTTCGCCGTGTTCTACAGCGCGGATGAACGCGTCCAACTGATAGCCGTAGGTCGAGCGGCGATCTTTCATCTCCCGCGTTGTCTCACCGTCCACAGTGACTTCTATCGAGTGGCCGATCTGGGGCACGAGCGGCTGCTGCACGCGCAGCTTGCCTGCCGACCCGGTGACTTCGAACGCCATTTCGAACGTGGCGTCCGGCCCCATGTCGCCGCGGGTTTTGGCCGTCACGCCGTTGGCGAACTTCATTTCCGTGAAGAGGCGCAAGTCGACGTCCGGTGGTCCTTCGACGGCGGTGGCGGTCACTTCGACCGGTTCGTCGTCCATCAGGTGGCGCACCCATGAAATGGGGTAACACCCGAGATCCATCGTCGTGCCGCCGCCGGTGGAGTACTGCATGCGGATGTCGGATTCGGGCGGAGGGCCTTTCATGCAGAACCCGGCTTCGATCGTTTCGATGTCGCCCAGCACGCCGGAGTTGAAGATCTCCCTGGCACGCAGGAAACACGGGTGGTAGCGGTAGTGGAACGCTTCGAGGAGTACGAGGCCCTTGTCGCGGGCGGCGCCGGCCATCTCGCTGGCCTCGGCAGCGTTCGCCGCGATCGACTTCTCGCACAGGACGTGTTTGCCGGCTTCGAGGGCCTTCAGCGTCCACTCGTGATGCGCCGTAATCGGGAGCGGAATGTAGATGGCGTTGCAGTCCGGGTGATCGATGACCGCCTGGTAGTCGTCAGCAACGTGCCGGATGCCGGCCCAGTCAGCCATCTTTTCGGCGCGCGAGCGGTCGCGCGCGGCAATCGCGAGGATGTTCGCCTGGGGTTCGTCCACACAGGGGTAGATGAGAGCGCGCGGCGTGATGGCCGCGGCGCCGAGAACGCCGAATGTGATCATGCAGGTAACCCGTCGTTTGTCAGTGAGGCGGGCCGATAGTGCGCGAGTGGACCCCCGCGCGGCAAATCACGTCTTGCGCGATTGCCAGTCGGCAAGCGTGGCGTGAGGGTCTGCCGGTTGGCTGCCCCCGTCCACTCTGGCAGTCAGTTCGACGACGTAGCCGTTCGGGTCGCGGAAGTAGATGGAATGGATGCCGCCGTGGTCGGAGATTCCGCGGGTGTCGATGCCTGCCCCGGGGCCCGCCTCGAACATGCGGTGCAGCGTCGCCATGTCGACTTCGAGCGCAATGTGCAGATCGAAGTCATGTTGTTCGCGGAACTCGAACGGCTGGTCGGGCGCCTCGAAGAACGCCAATGAACTGCCGTCCGCCATCTGGAAGAAGGAATGCAGGACGGACGTCTCGCGCCCCGTCTGTGTCGTGCTGATTTCGAATGCGTCGGCGAGTGGCAGGCCGAGGAAGTCTTCGTAGAACGCGCGCGTCTCCTCGGAGTCGCGGCAGCGATAGACCGCATGTTGCAGGCCTTTGATGACGATCCGGGATTGGGTCATGGCGAGGTCCTCATTCGAGGAGTCGTTCGCGCAGCCCTTCCCGGACCGGCGCGCCGACCCCGATGCTGTCGAGGTAAGTGTCGACGTTGCCGTGCAGTCGATGCAGTTCGTGGAGCACACCGAGCAGCTAACGTTCCTGTACGCCGGCCACGGCCTGGAGCGACGCGTCGTCCAGGACGTCACCGTTGGCGTCCCGGATCGGCGAACGGCGATTCCGGTAGTGGTCGAGCGCGCGATTGCTCAGAAGATAGTCCGCAAGGATCGTGTCTTCATCGACACCCACCGCCGCGAGAATCATGGCGGCGCCAAAGCCGGTCCGGTCCTTGCCGGCGGAGCAATGCGGCAGGAAACCGCCCTGACTGCCGATCAGCGCCGAGAACAGTTCGCGGTAGGAGTCATGGTGTTCGCGGGCCAGTTCCCTGGTGACTTCGGCCATGAAATCGGCAAGGTGCGCCGCGCCTTCCTGCTGGCCGATGGCCTTCTGGATCCCGAGCGTGCTGCCCGGGTCGATCGGAATCCTGAGCAGGCGGCCATCGGCGATCGCTGACGGAGTGGGTTCCCGTTCGACTTCGGCGTCCCTGCGCAGATCACAGATGACCTCGATTCCGAGTGTATCGAAGTGCTGGGTGTGGCTTTCGGGTACCGCGGACAGCGCGCCACAGCGAAACAGTTGTCCCCACTTCACGCGATCGCCGGTGCGCGTGTGATAGCCACCAAATTCTCTGAAGTTGAAGCCGCCCTGCAGCACGACGAAGCGTCGCGCGTCGTTCAGCTGCTCCTCGAGATTCATTCTGTGCTCTGTGCTCTGTGCTCCGTGCTCCGGCGGTGCCGCGCATCGTGTCGGGAGTTCGGGCGCGAATCAAGGGCGGTTGCGCGGGACATCGCCCGGACTCATCATCGCGCTGACCAATCACCAGAGAACGCACCATGGCCGATTCACTCAGCTTCGATCACATTCACATCGTCAGCGACGCGCCGGCGGAAGCCGCGCGCTGGTACGAAAAAGTTTTCGATGCGGAAATCCTGGGTGAACACGTGCTGCGCGAAGCACCCCAGATCAACGTGCGGGTTGCGGGCATCACGGTGCTCATCCGGGGCCGCCGGCCAGGTGAGGAGCCGTCCACCGTGGCGCCAATGCAGGACTTCGGCAACTACTCCAGCCACAATCACTGGGGCACCGATCACTTCGGCTTCGTCTATCGCGGCGACCTCCTTGCGTACTGTGATGAGCTTCGGGGTCGTGGCGTGGAGTTTGCCGTGGAGCCCTGGGAGTTCTCACCCGGCGGCTGGCTGTGTTACGTCGCAGCGCCAGACGGGGTGTCGATCGAGATCGTGCAGGGTCGCTGAACTCCCGTCTTGTCGAATGGGTGCTGAAGTGTTCGCGAATCTCGGCTTGCTTGACGGTCTCGCGGCGAATTCGGGGTCAGATGGCACCGCGTCAACTTGCTGCGCAAGGCGGGGAGACGCTGGTATGGTCCTCGTTTCGCTTGGTACAGATTGGAGAGGGGATCAACCGTGAAGCTAGCACTGGGAGTAGGACCGTTCGGACCGCCGGGCGGTGAGACGATCATCAAACAGGCTCAGGCAGCGGAAGCGCTGGGCTACGATTCCATCTGGACCGCCGAGATCTACGGCTCCGACTGTTTCACGCCGCTGGCGTGGATTGGCGCTCACACCGAGAAGATCAAGCTCGGGACGTCGATCATGCAACTCTCCGCGCGTACGCCCGCGAGCGCCGCGATGCACGCGGTCACGCTCGACTACCTGTCGAACGGAAGGCTGCAATTGGGCATTGGCGTCTCCGGGCCCCAGGTGGTCGAAGGCTGGTACGGCCAGCCGTACCCGAAGCCGCTGGCGCGGACCCGGGAGTGGATCGAGATCTTCCGGAAGATCGTGCGGCGTGACGAGCCGGTTGCCTTTGATGGCGATCATTACCAACTGCCGCTCGACGGCGGGATGGGGCTCGGCAAGCCGCTGAAGCTCATCCTGCATCCGATCCGTGAGGAGATTCCCCTGTATCTCGGTGCGGAAGGGCCGAAAAACGTCGCGCTCGGTGCCGAGCTCTGTGACGGCTGGATCCCGATGCTTCTCTCACCCTACCGCATGATGGATGTCTACAAGGACTCACTCGCGCGGCGGGCGCCCAACTTCGACATTGTTGCCGGCGTTCAGGTGATCATCGACGACGACGTCGATCGTGCGCTGAACGAAGTCCGGCAGGGTGTTGGCTTCTATATCGGCGGGATGGGCGCCAAGAGCTTCAACGTGCACAAGGATCACATCGCGCGCCAGGGATTTGCCGATGCGGCCGATCAGGTGCAGGAACTGTTCCTCTCCGGGCAGCGTGATCAGGCTATCGCTGCGGTGCCCGACGAACTCGTGGACGAGTTGTCCCTGTGTGGGCCGAAAGAGCGCATTCGCGAGCGGCTTGCCGCGTGGAAAGAGAGCCCGGTGACGACGTTGTCCGTGCGCGGCAACGCCGAAGCACTGCAGTTCATGGCAGAGGAGCTGCTGTAGTCCGTCGCCTCGGGCCGGGAAGGGCCAGGCGTTCACTGGATCTTTGTTCATCGGACCTTGACCCCTTCCTGACGCCCGATTGCCTCAGCCTTTTGGCAAAGCTTCGATCGAAGTGATAGCGTGAGGGATCGCGACTGAAGAGGGCCGAATGGCCGGTCATCACGACGCAGGGCGCCCGGACGCCCCACAATTCAACTGGCGAGCATTCACGCCCGACGACTCACCGCGTACGCCTATGAACGTCATGGCGGATCCGAAACACCAGGATCTGCGGGAGGCCAATGTTGCCCTGGTGCCGCCGCGTTCGGCTTTGTCCGACCGCTCCAGTTGCCCCTCACTGGTCTTGTTGGGCGAGCATGACGTGATGTTCATCAAGGCAAGTGAACTTCTGGCCCGAACCATCCCTGACGTCAAGCACGTCGTCATGCCCGGCCTGGGTCACATGACGGCCATCGAGGATCCGGAAGGCACCCTTCGCGAACTGCTCGATTTCCTGGGTGATGTGGGATCCTGAGCCAGGTGCGGACCTGGATTGCACTATTGAGTGTTCTGATGGTGACGGAGGCGCAGGCTTTGAATGACGAGTGCGTCATCCTGCTGCACGGTCTGGCGCGGACCGAGGCGTCCATGCGGCCGCTCGAGCGCGTACTCGAAGCTGAGGGGTACACGGTCATCAACGAGGGGTACCCGTCACGCCATCGTTCGATCCGGGAACTGGCCGAAACCGCGGTCGGCCGGACTGTCGCGGGGTGCCCGGATGCCACGAAGATCCATTTTGTGACCCATTCGCTGGGCGGCATTCTTGTGCGGGCCTATCTCGAGCAGAGCAAGATCGGGAATCTGGGGCGTGTGGTGATGCTCGCACCACCCAACCAGGGGAGCGAAGTGGTTGACGCGCTGCGCGATGTGCCCGGCTTCGCGACCATGAACGGGCCGGCCGGTCTGGAGCTTGGCACGGGTCCGGACGACGTGCCGGCCCGGCTTGGCCCCGTGGACTTCGAGCTTGGCGTCGTAGCCGGGACCCGCTCGGTGAATATGCTGCTGTCGTTGCTGTTGCCGAATCCTGACGACGGCAAGGTCTCCGTGGAGTCGGCACGTGTCGCGGGGATGCGGGACTTTGTCACGGTGCCGAGTTCGCATCCGTTCATCATGCGCTCGAAGCTTGTGCACGGGTACGTCCTGAGTTTCCTCGCGAACGGGATGTTCGGGGTCGCGGAAGCACCAGCAGGTGGGGACGAGTGATGTCGATGTGGCTCACCTTCATCATCATCGCGATTCTCGTGTTGGGCTCGTACAACGTGCGCCGCAGCCTCCGGCGCGCGGGGGCTCCGGTCGGCCGCTATGTCAGTCGCGGTGCGCTGCTCGGGTTCGGCACGGGGCTCCTGGTGTCCGGCTATGCGGTCTGGATCGATTACACGGGCGCGGCACAACTGTCGCTCGTGCGCGTTGCGTTCGGGCTTGTACTGTTCGTACTGCTCGGTATGGCCGCAACGTATCCCTGGCGTCAGCAGCTCAAGGTGTGGCTCAAGTCAGCGTCGTAGTCGAGAGGCGTCTCGCTAACCCTGCTTCATTCGTTCCTGGAGCGTCTTCGCATTGATGGCGCCATGCTCCATGAAGTCGGCCAACATGGCCGCGAACTCGTCGGGCACATCACCGGGCACGCCGTGGCCGACTCTCGAGAAGACGTGCAGCGTTGCGTTTGGCAGCTTTTGCCAGTCGTTGACGTTCGGCGTACACAGACCGTCCGCGGCGCCCGCCACCATCAGCGTTGGGGTCGTCAGTTTGTCGAGTTCGGCCGATACATCGAAATCGACCATGGACTGCCATGAGTCGTTGAAATGCCCTTCGGAGACCGAGAGTGCCCGATCGACGCCCCGCTCGATGGCGGCGTCGCTGCTCCTGAGGTTCGTCAGCTTGCGTTGTGCAATCATCTTCGAGCGCGCGTTAGGGTCTGCACGCAGCTTCACGGCTTCGGCGTGCATCGCCGGGTCGCCCTGAATCCCTCCTGCCGGGATCGGCGCGACGAGGACAAGCCTGTCGAGCCGGTGACCGTGGTGCACCCCCAGTTGGTAACCGATGCCGCCGCCCATGCTGTGGCCAACGTAGGTAAACGTGTCGAGGCCAAGCGCATCGGCGACGCCAAGCACGTCCAGCGCGTACTGGGGAATGTTGTAGCCGGCGTCCGGGCGGGCGCTGTCGGCCGCACCGCGGGCATCCATCACGATGCAGCGATATCGGTCCGCGAGACGCGGCGCGATCTCATCGAGCCATACATCGTGGGAGCCGGTGTAGCCGTGGTGCAGGATGATCGGTTCACCGCTGCCGAGTTCATCGTAGAACAGCGTCGTATCGTTGATGTCGAGGGTCGGCATGGGTGTGTTCCTCAGAGGGCGAGCGCGGTGGAGAAATCGGGGACGCCTGCCCAGCGTCCGGGATCGCCGCTCCGCATGACTGCGATGGTCTTGATGACTTCCGGATTTGCGAGCCCGTGGGGGGCTTTTCCGTTCAGGACGTGAATGATGTTTTCCGCCTGTTTGATCGGGCATTCCTCGAGGAACGTTGGGGAAAAGCCCGCGAGGTGCGGTGTGACGATGAAGTTCGGCAGGGCCAGAAGCGGATCGGCGGAATCGACGGGTTCCAGTTCGGTGACGTCGAGCGCGGCCGCTTCGATCTGACCGTTGGTGAGTGCGTGGTGCAGCGCCTTGCCGTCGATCGCCGGTCCGCGCGCCGTGTTGACCAGCAGCGCCGTCTCCTTCATGAGCCCCAACGCATTGGAGTCGATGATGTGACGGGTTTCCACTGTGGCCGAGCAGTGCACGGAAATGAAATCCGACTCCCGCAGGACTTCCTCGAGGGGCAGCAACGCAACACCATAGAGGTCCGCGGTCGACTGCGGCACGTAGGGGTCGTATGCCACGATGCGTGCGGGTCCGAACCCGCGCATCCGCATGGCAAAGGCGCGGCCGATGTTGCCGAAGCCGATGATTCCCACGGTGTTGCCGGCAATTCTGCGTACGGTCCGCATGTATTCCCCGGTCAGTTTCGGGTTCCCGCTCCATTCGCCCGCTTTGGTCGTCGTGATCGCAGCGTGCAGGCGCCGGGTGAGTGCGAGGAGCAGCGCGGCCGCATGGTCGGCCACCTCGACGGTGTTGACGCCGGGGACGTTGCACGCAAGCACGCCGAGTTCGGTGGCCGCATCGAGGTCGATCGAGTCGACACCCACACCCAGACGGCTGACGACCTTGAGTTTGGGACAGGCTTCCATGACCGCCCGTGACGTCAGGGGCATGGTCCCGACCTGCGCGCCGTCCGCGTCGCGGAGCAGTTCGATCATGTCTTCCTCGGTCCGGATGCGACCTTCGACGACCTCGAATCCGGCATCTTCAAAAAGGTCAGCTCGGTTGAAGGGGCTTGCTTGCAGGGCTACTTTGAACGGCACGTTTTTTCTCCAGTGTGTGTTGAGTCAGAACCAGCGGGATTTGTCGACGACGTTCGAGAGCGGTTCGCCGTCCCGGAAGCGTCGCGCGTTGTCGACCAGGATGGCGACGCGACGATCGGGCAGGTCTGTTGCATCCGCGACCGCGACATGAGGTGTCAGGATGACGTTCTCCATGCCCCACAGGGCATGTTCGGCCGGGAGCGGTTCGATTTCATAGACGTCGAGTGCCGCGCCTGCGAGTCGGCCGGATTCGAGGGCGCCAACGAGGTCGTCAAGGCGCGTGGTCATGCCGCGGCCGATGTTGATGAAGTAGGCGCTCTCTTTGAACAGACCAAACCGTTCAGCGTTCCAGATGCCCTCGGTCTCCGGCGTGTGGGGTACCGTCGTGACCACAAAGTCAGCCTCGGGAAGTTTGGCGTCGAGTTGATCCGGAGTGTAGATCTCCGCCGCGGATTTGTGCTCGCTCCGTGCGTCGATTCCGATGACGCGCATGCCGAATGCCGCGCAGAGGTCGGCGGTCGCGGCGCCGATACCGCCGACGCCGTGAATCAGCACCGTCGACTCCACGAGGTTGACGTACCCCCGTTTCCGCGCGCGCGTGTCCCAGCGACGCTCGCGCTGTGCGTCCATCCAGTAGGGCAGCCCGCGGGACAGCGCGAGCATGAACATCAGGATGTGATGACTGATGTGGTCCGAATAGATGCCGCGGGGATTGCAGATGGTCATCGGATGTTTGATCAGGCCATCGTAGTAATAGCCGGCGAACGGACCGGCGAACGGATTCTGCAACCAGCCGAGCTTCTCCGCTTTCGGCAACTGCTCCGGTGAGATCCAACCGTACGCCGCATCGGCGGTCGGCAGGAGCCGCTCGACGTCGCCCTCGTCCTCGACCAGGACCACATTCCATTCCGGAACCTCGGCCATGATGCGGTCCGCCCACTCGCGCGCGTGCGAATCGAGTGGCGGCAACATCAGGAGTGTCAGCGTGTTCAAATCGCGAAGCCTCAGACAAGCCGGGAGGGCGAGAATAGCAGGGGCGGTGGTGCCGTGTGCGGCCTTGTTGGTCGCCCGCATCGGGTAGCATCGAACGGGTCTGTCCGATGGTGCGCACACATGATCAAGACCTTCAGCGGCAAGGCGCCGGTGGTGGCCGAGCTGGCCTGGGTTGCCCAATCCGCGCTCGTGATGGGTGACGTCGTGCTTGGCGAGTATGTGGGCGTCTGGCCGGGCGCGGTGATCCGCGGTGACTTCGCTACGATCCGGATCGGTGCCGGCACCATCATCGAAGACAACGTCGTGGTGCACTCGGGCCAGGATCTGACCCTCGGTACGGATGTGATCGTGGGGCACGGCGCGGTGGTGCACTGCCGCGAGATTGGATCGAATACGATGATCGCCAACAACGCGACCGTGCTCGACGGCGCCGTCATCGGCTCGTTTTGCATTCTCGGCGCGGGGTGTGTCGTCAGCCCCGGCAGTGAGATTCCGGACCGTTCCCTGGTGTTCGGCACGCCGGGCAAGGTAGTCGGCGAGGTCAAACCTCACCAGATGGAGCGTCTCGAGCGCGGCAACGCGTCCTATCGGCCGATGTTCGAAGCGTATCGGCGTGACGGAATCTGAGCCGAGTCGCAGACGTGGTGCGCCAGCGCGCAGGTGCCCGTCGGCGCATATGGACTGCGATCAGTCTTTGGCGCCCCAAATCCGCTCGAGACGTGACGCTCGACCGCATCCGGTCTTGTAGAGTCGATAGCGGATCGGGTTCTTCGTGGAGTAGTCCTGGTGGTACGCCTCCACGGGCCAGAAGCGCCTCGTCTCCCGAATCGTCGTCACGACCGTCTGGCCGGGGAACATTGCCGCCACGCGGTCCAGGGACTCCTGTGCGAGGCGCGCCTCTTCATCACCGTCGACGAAGATCGCGGCGCGATATTCGAAGCCTTTGTCGCAGAACTGTCCGTCGTTGTCGAAAGGGTCAACGTTACGCCAGTAGACATCCAGCAGCTCTCTGTAGCTTACGCGCGCCGCGTCGTAAGTCACGAGAACCGCTTCGAAATGGCCCCGATGGTCGCCGCGGTAGGTTGGGTTCTGCAGCGTGCCACCTGTAAAGCCCGAGACGACGTCCGTGACGCCCGGAACCTTCTCGAACGCTTCCTCCATGCACCAGAAACAGCCGCCAGCAAACGTGGCCTGTTCCGCGAGGGCGTGAGGCGCCGCGAGCAGCGTTGCGATCAGGAACGCGGCGAACCGGTGTCCGGCACTGGCTTTGGTGTTTCTCGTGCGGCAACGACCGTCGGCACGCATTGGGGACCCCTGTTGTTTCGGCGGCAGCAGGATTCTAACGGGGCGGGGCGTCGGAGTGAGCGGCGACCGTGTTCCGCCCAAAAAAACGCAGGCTCTGGGGCCTGCGCAAGTGGGGGAGTAGTGAACGTTATGGTGTGGTCCAGGAGCCAGGACCGCAATGGAATCGCTCACCCTTGTATATTTATCCAGTAGTTTTTCCGCGTAAAGGGTCGTCAGGATGGACGTGTCGCCTTTTGGTACAGGCGGCGTTCCACGGCCGCGCCGTAGGCTTTGAGGAGGTCCCGGGCGATCGCGTCGAAGCTGAGATGGGCCTCGAACTGCGCGCGGGCCGCCCTCGAGCCCTCGTCGCGGGGCTGCGCGAAGGCACGGCGCAGCGCTGCTGCGCAAGACGCGGCATTGCCGGGCTCCCAGAGATAGCCGGCGCGTCCGTCGCCCGTCATCTTGCGGAACGACGGAATGTCCGTCACGACCGGGACAACGCCGCAGGCCATCGCTTCGGCAAGCGCGAAGCCGCTGCCCTCCTTGTGTGAACCCAGCAGAAAGTAGTCCGCAGCCCGGTACCAGTCCTCCATCGCCTCGTGCGGAAAGGCGCCCGGCATCTGTACGGCATCCTGTAGCGAGTCCGCCTCGATCTGTGCCCTGACCGCATCAGCGAGATCCGTCTCGTGCGCGATGATGTACAGCCTTGCGCGGGGGTTGTCACGGAGCGCCTCGCGGAAGCCTGCGAGCGCAACGAGAGGGTCTTTGTTGTGATTGAGGCGCCCGACCCACAACACCGTCGGATCACCTTCCATTCCGCCAGGAGTTTGTTTACCTGTGCGTTCGGGAGTGAAACCGGTGGACCCTTCCATCGCCTCGTGGACGAGATCGGGGCTCCTGATGACGCCGGCTTCGGCCCAGGGTGCCCCCTGAAGGCCCGACACGAAGACGAACCCGTCCGCGTGTCGAAGCAGGGCGCGATCCCACAAGCGCCGCAAGCCCGTCCTTGGCAGCGCCGCATGGTCCTGGTGGACGATGGCCGCGGAGGCCCGAATCTGACGCCTGAGGATGGCCGATTGCAGCGGGAAATAGCTGTTGATGTGGTAGACGTCGCACTCAGCGGCGACGGCCGCATGGTGCAGCGCCCGCGGATACATCCAGGCGGGGAGGATGGTTTGTTGGCGGTCCGCGACAAACTGATAGCGCACGCCGCGGTGATCGATCGTCGCGGCGCTGCCGAACCGCTGGAACACGGTGACCTCGACGCCGTCGCGGGCGACGGCTTCCCAAACGCCGTTGGTAGAGCGATAGCGATCGATCAGTGCTTCAGGGGACCGGACCTCGTCGTAGAAGTAGTTCATGACCGCGACCGAGCGGGGCGCGAAGGAGTTGGCGGGGGCACTCAATGGCTGACCTTGCGGGGCAACGCGTCCGCCGCGAGATCCGCGATCACATGCGGGTGGTTGAGTGGGCTCGCCACGCCGATGGAGGAGGATTCCGAGTGGGTCATGCCGCCGCCAGCAGCCTCGAGTACAGAGCGACGTACGTAGCCGCATTCCATGTGCTGTCCTGTGCGGCGGCGGTTGCGCGCCCGGTGTCCAGCATGGCCCGGTAGGCTGTCTGGTCATCGGCAACGTCGAGAATGGTTTCGATGAGTTCATCGTCGTCATCGGACGTGACGCACGCGTCATCGCGGTCGGCCATGCACCCGGTCGGCGTGCCACATGGGACAGCGCCGCTCATCGCGGCCTCGATCGCCGCGACGCCCTGGCTTTCCCAATACGCCGTGTGGAGCAGGAAATGCGCCTTGCGGTACGCCTCGGCAACCGCGGGTTGGGGTAGATAGCCGGTAAATCGGACTCGGTCCGTGAGGCCCAGTTCCCGGGTGATCGCCTGCAACCTGCCCTGCATGTGGTCCGGTCCGACGATCGTAAGCTCCGCCGGGCGACGGGCCGCAATCTGGCCGAAAACCCGCAGCATCCGTGCCTGGTTCTTGACCTCGGTGAGATTCGCGACGTGGACAAACTGCAGTGGCTCCGAGAGAACGCTGGGTGCGTAGCGAAAGACGGAGTCCGGAACGCCCCAGGGAATGACCTCGGTGTGGCGGGCCCTGAAGCCGGCGTTGTGGAAGGCACGCTCCTGCAGGTGGCTGAGGAGGACAACCGCGTTCGCGGCACGGCAGGTGAGACGACTGCGCATCGTGTGATAGCGATTCAGAAGGTCGCCGTAGCCAATCTCGGGTACGGCGGCGGTTTCTGCACCCTGGAGTGTCACAACCGAGCGTGCGCCCGTCAGTTTCGCGGCCATGACGGCGAGGGCGCCGGCCGGAAACGACCAGAAACCGTGGATCACGTCGAAGGGTGTGCGCCGCCCCTCGTTGATCAGTGCACGAAGCGCCTGGAGCACCGAGCTGCGGGTCACGCTCTGTGTGTCCGGGTGCCAGATGTTCAACTCCGGCGGTTGCTCGACGCGGCTGAGGGAGAACGCGGTGACGCAGTGATCCTCCGCCAGCATCTCGGCGAGTCTCGTGATGACCGGAATCCCGCCACCACCTGCCGTGGGGCCCAACCCGCCCGGCGTGATCAGGGCAATCCTCATCCCCAGAAGTCTCCGAGGCCAACGCGCTGCTGTGGGATCAGGAGGGTAGCGCGGTCGCACGGCGGCGGCGAATCCGAGGCCTCACACTCAGTCTTGCCATATTTGTATATTAGCGTATTAATAAACTAAAGTCTGAAAGAGAGACAGACAACATGCCGGGACCAACCCGCAAGGCGGACATCAGCTTTCACATCGCTCCAACGAGCGGCGTGCCGATCTTTCGGCAA
>PBVL01000020.1 GCA_002728675.1 Gammaproteobacteria bacterium | reverse complement strand
AGGCCTACCCGAGCGCTCGGTCAGGGCTGCCTGCATCACCCGGGTTGGAGGTTCAACATGCCACGGCATGCTGCTCGGAGGCGCTCCGGTCGCGTAGAAGAAATCGGTTATCAGTCTGCCGAAAATCCGACCACTCCTTGTTCCACGCTGAGCCAGTACAAGACCGAGGGCTCCTGTACCAAGCTGACGACTCGCGGCATGATATCACAAGCTCTTCACAAGGAAGATTCATGCTGGAATCAGCTCAGCCAGCACGGGAGTGGAGCGACCCCATGCTCTCGGCGATGCGCAAGTGTGATCCGATCGCCGATGGTCTGATCCACCACTTCTTCGAGAGCCACACGCCAACCGTCGTGCATCCGCACGAACTCCTGCAGGACATCCTGAACTACCGCGTGCAGAGTCGCGACACCCAGCGGCTGCGTGCGACCAATCCCCAGAGCGTCACCGCTGCCCCCTCCGGGGCCGAGCAACTCGTGGTTCAACTGCTGGAGGCCGATCCGCCGGTCTTGCCTGACCACGACCTGCAGCAACGCGTTGCCCGCTTTTTCATCGACTACGGCCCGGAACTGATGAGCATGCTGGGGTACTACTCGCTACCGGTCGCTTACGGAGCCGCCAACGGTGTTCAGGTCCTCGCGGCCACCCGGTACCCGGAAAAGCGCAATGCGCCGGGTCATCGAGACGTCCCAGCTTGTCATCGACGTGCTCAAGCCCGGCGGCATGTCGCTTGCGCCCGATCCGAATGCTCTCGTGCCGGGCACACCGCCCAGGCAAGGCATCCAGTCAACAACGGAAGTGCGACTGATGCACGCCGCCATCCGCCACCTCATTCGCAGTTCCAGTTATGGGTGGGACCGTGCATGGGGCCAACCCATCAATCAGGAGGATCTGGCGGGTACGCTGATGACCTTCTCGACAATCGTTCTGCGTGGGTTCGAGAAGCTCAACGTCCACCTTTCAAGCCAGCAACAGGACGACTTCATCCGCTTCTGGTCTCATGTCGGCAGGATGATGGGTATCCACGAAGATCTGCTGCCACAGGACTACGGGCAGGCCAAGACGCTCTTTCGGTCCATTGCCCGCCGCCAGTTACGCGGCTCGGAGCTTGGCCGGTCGCTGATGGCTGCGCTCCTCGGCGCATACGAGAAGCAGATTCCCGTGCCGTTTTCCCCGCGCAATCAATGCAAGCTTCGTTTGCTTCCACCTTGGGGCGGATCTTGCGGACCAGTTGGGCGTCCCGCGCCAACCTCCGTTTGACTTGTCGTCCAGGGTGTTTGGCAAAGCGTGTGCCTTCGTCGACCGCTTCACGCACGGTATGCCAATTGGTCGCGAGGCGTACCGCTGGTACGCCCGGCAAATTCTCAATGCCCTGATCGTCACGGGACGCGGCCACGCGGTTCGCGCGCCCTTCGACCTGCCCCTCGAACTCTCGCGTCTGTGGCGACTCCCATCGCCGCACGAATCGATCAAACGGGCCTGACGACTGCAGACAGGGACTCCTGATTGGCCAGATGGTCGTGCCTCGGCTCATCGTCGATGCGGACGTTCTGGTTCGCAACAGCGCGAGCGGCTTTCAGTCCGCCCAATGTCGCTGCTTCGACGCAGCCAGCGTTGATGCTGGTTGCGACCCAGTCACCGGCGAGATACAGGTTCGAGTAGCCTGAACCGTCAGGCTTGAGCCGGGACTTGAGGCTGTCGGGCGTGCTCAGCACGTAGCGATCGCTGGGACTGACGTTGGCACGATAGTAATTGGTCAACCCCGGTTGCTGGCGCCGTGAGGCCCGGCGCAGTTGCCGGTCTCGAGGGATAGGACGCGGCAAACCGACTTCATCTTAACAACGAGCCCGTGAGTTTGAAGCCAACGATGCGATACTCGACCCAAACCAACGGAGGAATCATCAGTGCGTGTACTCGTAACCGGCGCCGCCGGCGGAGTGGGCAAAGCCGTCTGCAGGGAACTCATCGCCCGCAACCACGAAGTCACCGGCCTCGATCGTCTCGAATCACCGGAAGGCGTACGCTCGGTGCGCGGCGACATCTGCGACCGTGCCGCGGTCCTTGCCGCCACGGAGGGGCAGGAGGCGGTGATCCACCTGGCTGCAACCCCGGACGAAGCCGACTTCATCGACGCGTTGATCGAGCCGAACGTGCGCGGGCTCTATCACGTCTGCGACGCCGCGCGTCAGGCAGGTGTGTCGAGGCTCGTTCTGACGAGTTCGGTCCAGGTCGTCTCCGGTCATCCCTGGTCGGACATCGTGCGTCTCGAAGACGGTCCGCGGGTCATCAATCACTATGCCCTGACGAAGCAGTGGGCGGAGGATATCGGCGAGATGTACGCCCGGGTGTACGGCCTGTCTGTCGTCGCGGCCCGACTCGGCTGGCTGCCCCGTTCAAAATCTCACGCGGAAGAGCTCTATGCGAGCCCGGTGGGCACGGACGTGTACCTCAGCCACCCCGACGCGGGGCGATTCTTCGCCGCGTGTGTCGAAGCCGAACTCGAAGCGAGCCGGTACGAAGCACTCTTCGCTACGAGTCGGCCGGTCCGCAAAGCCCGAATCGACCTATCCCGAACAACCGCCGTGCTGGGCTACGAACCACAGGACACTTGGCCCGAGGGCCAGCCTTTCCTGTCCTGACCCGGCCGAAGCGCAGCCCGATTCGTGCTATAAAACTCACTTTCCCACCGCCCCAGGAGACCTCATGCCCGCACTCGACGGTATGCGAGTCCTCGACATGACCCAGTACGAAGCCGGGACTTCCTGCACGCAGGCGCTCGCCTGGCTGGGGGCAGACGTAGTGAAGATCGAACCTCCTGAATACGGGGACCCGGGACGCGGTGTCGGGCGCAGTGAGAACAAGGACTACTCCGCCTATTTCTGCGCGTGGAATGCGAACAAGCGCAGTGTCGCGCTGAACCTTCGCTCGGAAGAAGGCCGGGAGCTCCTGCTGAAGCTGGCGCCGAAGTTCGACGTGTTCGTCGAGAATTACGGACCAGGCGTCATCGAGAAGCTGAACATCGGCTACGAAGAACTGAAAGCGGTCAATCCAGGCCTGATTTACGCGCGCATCAAAGGGTTCGGTACAACCGGGCCCTACGCGGGCTACCGGTGCATGGACATGGTCGCCCAGGCCGCGGCAGGCGCGTTTTCGATCACAGGTGAAGCCGACGGACCGCCCATGATGCCCGGGCCGACCACGGGCGATTCGGGCACGGGCGTACAGACGGCGATGGCAATCCTAGCCGCCTACGTGCAGAAACTGCGCACCGGCGAAGGGCAGGAAGTTGAAGTCTCCATGCAGGAGGCCATGACCTACTACGTCCGCACGCGCGCCTTCATCGGCTCCGCGTGGGGCACGCAGGCCACGCCCCGCAACGGTAACAAGGGTGGTCTGCCCCCCGTCGACATCTACCCGTGCAAGCCGTTCGGCCCCAATGACTACATCTATCTCATGCCGGTCAATCAGGGTCACTGGGACGGGCTCTGTGCGGCAATGGATCGGCCCGATCTGCTGATCGACCCACGTTTCGAGACCAACCCCGGCCGGGTTGAAAACGGCGCGGCGCTCTATGAGGAAATCCGTTCCTGGTGCAGCGAGCGCACGAAGACCGAGGCGATGGAAGCCATCGCCGCGGCAGGCGTGCCCTGCGCAGCCTGCCTCGATACCGGCGAACTGCACCACGACAAACATCTGACCGCAAGGGGCTTCATCCACGAGATGGACCTACCCGTGCACGGCACTGTGCCGATGCTGGGCTTTGCCCCGCGGTTGTCGGAGTCACACGTCGACATGACCGTCCCGCCACGGCTTGGGGAACATACCGACGAGTTGCTGGAACAGGAGCTTGGGCTCGACGCTGACGAAATCACGCGACTGCGTGAGAGCGGCGCGATCGGGGATGCGAACCGGTTCGTCTGACCGCTGACGCCGGCTGGCGCGGCGCGCGTCAATCGAACGGAGATCTTGCCGCCGAGTACGGCAGGACTGCGCCCACATGCAGGCATCCCGTCTGTTTGGTCCGGCCGAAACCAGCCTCGCGATCGCTTTACACGGCCCCGCCGGTTTCGGACTTGCCGACCCGCACCGCCATGACGTCACAACGAATGCCGTGCAGGACCGAGTTCGAGGTCGACCCGAGCAGCAAGGCCGGGCCGTGCGTACCGTGGGTACCGAGGACCAGCAGGTCAGCGTCGAGCTCATCGAGGGTGGCATGGATTTCCGAAATGGGGTCACCCTGGCGCACGATGGTCCGCGACGCATCGATGCCAAAGCCGTCCGCGTACTTCTCCAGGTGACGCTCGTACCGGGTCTGCGCCTCGGTCTCGAATACGCTCGCCTCGACGGCGTTCGAGAAGTCGAGCCCGTGATACACCTGCGCAAGCGGACGGACGACCGACATGAGATACAACTCCGCATCGAAGCGTTCCCTGATACGCATTGCTTCGGCGAGGACCTCGTCGGTCTCCCGAGTCAGGTCCGCCGCGACGAGAATGCGCCGGTAGCTCGAAGTGACCTCCGGGAGCTCATCAGGCGTGTACACCGCGAGGACGTTGGTGCGGGTACCGTGCAACACCGAGTTGGCAGTCTCGCCCAGTAGCGCTCGCCAGCCGCGTCGACCGTGCGTGCCGATGGCAACCGCAATCGCGTCGTGCTCGTCAGCGACGCGCTGCAGTTCAGTCGCCACATGGCCGCTGCACAACTGATAGTTGCGAACACCAAAGCGTTTGCAGACGCGTGCGAGCCGCTCGTGCGCATCCTTTTCGACACTGTTTGCGAGTTCTTCGAACGACTGCCCGAGTTCACGCACCAGCCCCTCGGTCTCGTCTTCGACGTAGAGGTAGCCGTGCTCCATCACATGGACCGCAATGATGCGATCGGGATCGCCCGCGAGACTCGCGACCTTTTCGATCACGAAACCCGATTCGCCTGTCAGACCCACGCCCACCACGACCATCGGTTCATCAGACATAACAGCCTCCCTTCATCAGTCAATACCGGCGCTGTCGGCGTGGACATCGCGCACGTGGGTTTCGATCGCGCGCAACGTCCTCGCAGACCTCGGCGCGGCTTGTCTCATTGAGCGTCTGGTGCCCTTCTCCAGGGCCCAGGCTGAGTTCCGGATCGATCGCCAGCAGTGTGTACCGCGCCGACACGTTTGCTCCCGATGCAGTGCGTAAACCACGGGCAGAGCACAGCCTCTCACCCCCGCGGTGCACTCGCAAACATCGTATCGCCGGCTACATTCCTCCTTGCCACGTTCCCGCGCATGGCGTGGTAGGGTCTCGCTGCCGCAGCCGGAGTTCCTCCCATGAAGTACTGCCCTCGCGCTCTGTCAAAATTGGCTGAGGCGATGCATTGCCGCCCCGCGTGGGCGGGCCGCGTTTGCGGCCTGATTGCAGCGGCGCTGCTCCTCGCCGGATGCAGCGGCGTTGGGCCCCGCGCCATCAGCGTCGAACACGCGGCCTACACCGACGTGCTCGTGCAAACTGCCGATGAGCAACTGCTGCGCAACCTCGTGCGCCTGCGTTACCGCGACCGCCCATTGTTTCTCGAAGTCAGCTCCATCACCTCGCAGATCGTCGTCGGGGCCAGCGCGGGCCTCTCGGGTAATCCGCTCAGCGACGACGTTGAGGAGTCGGTGGGTGCCGAGGCCGGCGTCAGCTACGAAGAGCAACCGGTAATCACTTACCAGCCCCTGACGGGCAGCGAATTCATGACGCGGTACATGCTGCCGGTCCGACTCGACACCCTGGTCCAGCTCAGCCAGTCGGGTTGGAGCATCGAGCGCATCCTGCGGATCTGCGCCCAGTCGATGAACGGATTACCGAACGCGCCAACCGCCGCAGGGCCAACGCCGGAGCGCGCGCCGCAGTTCAGGGAGTTCGCCGCCGCGGCTGGCCTGCTGAGAAGGCTGCAGGTCGAGGGTGTGGTGCAATTGGGGTTTGCGGCGGACAACGGGCTGACCGAACCGCTGCTGCATGTTGCGGACGACGCGTCGGCCGAGGCGGCCCGGGAACTCTCGGACACCCTCATGATCGCTGGTCCCTACGTTCGCCTGACGCGGGGCCTGGGCGCGGGCAGCCCGGATCGCCTGGCGCTGCAGACACGTTCTCTGAACGGCATGCTGCACTACCTTTCCCACGGCGTGGAGATCCCTGCGCAGCATGCGCAGGCCGGGCTCGTCACACGCACGACCGACCGCGGAAGCCGTTTCGACTGGAGCGGGGTGACGGAGGGGCTGTTGCGCGTCCGCTCCAGCGTGTCGAGGCCCGACGCCGCCGCGGTGCAGGTGAACTACCGTGATCACTGGTACTGGATCGCGGATGACGACCTCGACTCCAAGAGCACGTTTTCGTTCCTGACGCAGCTGCTCGCTCTGCAGTCGGAGGCAAGCGACGCACCGGAGCCCATGCTCACCATTCCGCTACGTTGAGGGTGTGTTGTGAGGGCCCCCGCCTTGCGCGAGAATCTGATCCCTACCCATCGTCATCCGGAGGCGGTCCCTACCCACATGCGGGCGAAGCTGCCATGACCTATTGTGCTGCCGCGGTACTCGATGCCGGCATCATCCTGGTGGCCGATTCGCGCACGAACGCGGGCGTGGACAACGTCAGCACGTACTCGAAGATGCACGCCTTCGGCGATGCGGGCGGCAGCCAGTTCATCATCCTGTCAGCCGGCAACCTCGCGACCACTCAGAGCGTCATCGGGCAGGTCAAGATAGACATCCGCCATGGTGCTGACACCAATCTTTTCAACGTGCAGCACATGGTCGAGGCGGCAGACTACCTGGGCGACGTGAGTCTCGAGCAGCAGAACCGCCACGAGGGCGCCGGTTTCGAGGCGAGTTTCATCGTTGCGGGGCAGATTCTTGGCCACAAGCCGCACGCGTACCTCGTGTACCCGGAAGGCAATCACATCACGACGTCTGAAGAAACACCGTACCTGCAGATTGGGGAACTGAAATACGGTCAGCCGATCCTCGACCGGATCATCCAGCCCGATATCTCCCTCGAGACCGCGGCGCTTTGCTTTCTCGTTTCGATGGACTCGACCATGCGCAGCAACTTGTCCGTCGGTCCGCCGATCGAGCTAATGGTGTACGAGCGCGATTCCCAGAACGCCGAACGTCGGTATCGGTTCGAGGAAACCAGCTCGTTCCTGCGGGATCTGACGCTGAGCTGGGACAACGCGCTGAAGAAGGCGTTTGCCTCGCTGCCGCCAATCTCCTGGAGCGGCCAGTGGGATCAGGGTCGGCGCGAGGGAGTCGGTGAACCCCGTGCAGACGACGGGCCGGGCCCCCGGAACTGACGCGTCCCGCTTGCCTGGTCACGCGTCGGGCAGGCTGTCCTTTGCAGCACGAATGCGGGCGCCAAGCGAGTCGACGCTGGGCACGGTGTCACCCCCGGGCGCAAGATAGTCACGCCGGAGATAGGTATAGAGGCTGCTGCGCGTGTGCGCCCGCGTGTCGTGCCCGAGACGCCTCGCACGCTCGCGGCGCAGCGCCCCCACGTCGATCGGCGCAACCACCACCTTCTCGCCCGGACCCGGATCAGCCTGGGCCAGAATCCGGCCATCGTAGTCGACCACCATGCTGCCACCCGGCCAACTGAACGGCGGGTAGTTCCGAAACTGTGCGCCCTGATTCGCGGCGACGACATAGACCGTGTTCTCGAGGGCGCGCGTCCGATTCACCATCGTCCACCAGTCCATCGGCGCGGTCGCGCCCCACGGGTCCATGTACGCCGAAATGCGAACCAGTACTTCGGCGCCGCGGAACGCGAGTTCCCGAATCGTCTCCGGGAACAGCCAGTCATAGCAGGTCGCGACCGCGATGCGTCCGAGTTCGGTGTCCGCAACCGGGAATACGTCTTCGTTGTAGCCTTCAATGTCATGGGGACTCGTGTGGACCTCCCAGGGGACCCAGGTGTTCACCTTGCGGTACTTGCCGAGCACGCCCTCCGGTCCGATGAGCAGCGTCGAGTTGAAGACGTGCCCGGGGTATGCAGCGTCCCGCTCCAGGAACGACCCCGTCTGGATGTAGCAGCCGAGCCGGCGGGCGATCTCGTGGTAGCGGTCCGTGTGCTCGTTGGGCAACTCGACGGCCAACTTCTCGTGCAGCTCCCCGGCCGTCTGATAAGCCGGAATCGCATGCGCAAACTCCGGGAAAGCAAGAAGCCGCACATCATGGAACGGCTCATAGCCCGTCACGGTCTGCTCGATGATCTCGAGCATCCGGTCGACGCGTGAGCCAATGTCCGCGCGGGTCTCGGCAGCGGGAAAGTCGGTCTGGCAGGCGGCGGCGTAGAACGGTTGCGGCATGGCGTTGTTCTCGTGATTCGTCATCAGTGGCTCCCTGCGGACCGGACGCGGCAGTTTAAACCGGTCTGATCCACGATAGAGGAGAAAGAAGGGCTCAACACCCCTTTCCGGGGGCCGCTTGCGCTCCGCGCCTCGGATCTGCTCTGGCATACTCGCGCTACTTTCCGGAGCCTTCTATGCGGTCAGCCTCATCTGTCGATTCAGCCGCCCGGTTCAGCCGGTCCCTGCGGTCCGCCTGCCTGGCGATCGGGCTCTCTCTCCTCCTGGCCGCCTGCGAACAAGGCGGCTACTCCGACGCCGCGCACGCCCTGAATGACCTTGGCGTCGCACAGATGGGACGCTTCGAATACGCGGCCGCGCACGGTACGTTCACGGGTCTGGTCGACGCCAACCCGAGCTGGCACGAAGCACGCGTCAACCTTGCCATCGCGACGCTCAACCGGCAGGACGAGGGTGACGAGCAGCGGGCGCTGGAACTGGCGCTCGCGGTGCTCGATGAAGATGCGACTCAGGTTCGTGCGCAATACCTCGCCGGACTCGTCAACCTCTACGTCGGCAACCCCGGGGCGGCGGCAAGCTGGTTCATGCAGGTGGTGGAAGCGGACCCGGACGACGCATACGCCGCCTATTTCCTCGGCCAATCCAGACTCCAGACCGGAGACTACGACGCTGCCTCCCGCTGGCTCGTCGAGGCGACGAGAATCGAGCCCTACCTGCGCAGCGCCTACTGGGCGGGTGCGCAGGCGATGCGCCGCACCGGACGTGACGAAGACGCCGCCGAACTGCTCGCGGCATACCAGCGTTTCGCGCCCAATCCGGCCGCGCGGGTCGCCGGGTTCTCCTACAAGCGAATGGGCCCGAAAGCGGAGGCCCGGTCCGTGACCCCCACCCCACCGCCCGTCCCGCGCACACAACCAGACGGGCCGCTCTTCGCGGAGTCACAGGTCATCGAGCGCAATTTGCCCGCCGGGGCGGGCACCACGCTGACGACAGTGGATCTCGACGCGGACGGGTATGCGGACGTCTTCGTCGCAGGGCCAGGCGGAGCGGCTTTTTTTCGCGGCAGAGCGCGCACGTTTACAGCAGCGCCCCACCCGCTGACCTTGCTTGCCGCCGGTCGCGCGCCCCTCTGGGGGGATGTCAACGACGACGGGTTGGTCGACGTCGTCTTCTGTGGCGCGTCGAGCGCAATCCACTATCAGAACGCCGACGGGGACTGGAACGAGACACGTGACCTCCCCAAACCCTGTACCGACGCGGCGCTGTTTGACGCGGACCACGACGGCGACCTTGATGTGTTCGTCACGGGTTCCGAGGGTAACGAACTGTTCAGCAACAACCGCGACGGAACCTTCCGCACGCTTGCTGCGGATCTCGGCCTGACCGGCAGTCCCGGTCGCCAGGTACTCGTTGCGGACCTCGACGCGGATCGGGACGTCGACATCCTTGTCGTCGGGGCATCCGCGCCCCACGAGATCTGGCAGAACGATCGCACCTGGAACTACGCGGGGTTCGAGGGTTACGCTGGCCTGCGGGACGCGGACATCACGGCCCTGACCTTTCTCGATGCCGACGCCGACGGTCATCTCGAAATCTACGGTGCAACAGAAACGGCGCTGCTGCGCTGGCCTGACCGGGCAAGCCCCGCGGCGGAGGCCCTGCAGATCGCCGACGCCCGGACACTCACGACGGCCGACCTTGACGGCAACGGCAGTGCCGATCTCATCACGCTCGCGGACGGCGTGGTGACCGCGCACCTTGCGGGCGGCGCTGCAGAGGTCGCGCGTGGCACGGACCTTGTCTTGCCCGTCACACTCGACGGCACCAGGGGCCCCGGACTCGTGACGCTCGCGGGCGGCACGTTGCGGTGGTGGGCACCCGGAAGCGGGCGTCACTCCTATCTGACTGTTCGCCCCAGCGGCAAGAGCGAAGCCGAACAGATGCGCTCCAACGCCTCGGGCATCAGCACCAAACTGCGGGTCCGGGCGGAGGGACGCTGGAGCAACGTTGCCGCCCTCGACGCGCACTCAGGACCGGGCCAGAGCCTGGCCCCGATGTCCGTCGGCCTCGGCGGGGCGCCGAAAGCTGACTACATTGCGCTGGAGTGGAGCGACGGTGTCACCCAAACCGAGATCGACCTCTTGCCGGGTCTGCACGACATCGACGAGGTGCAGCGGCAACTTGCGAGCTGCCCCGTGATCTTCGCCTGGAACGGCGATGAGTACGGCTTCGTGTCCGATGTCCTGGGGGTCGCGGGGCTCGGCTTTTTTACGCGCCCCGGCGAGACCGCATCGCCGCGCCCGTTCGAACGCTACTTGCTTCGCGACGACCAGTTGCGGGCGAGAGAGGGCCGCTATCAGTTGAAGCTGACCGAGCCCATGGAAGAGAACGCGTACCTCGATACCGTGTCGATCACGGTTTGGGACGTTCCGAAAGACGTCCAGTTGGCGCTCGATGAGCGCATGGGCACCGGCACGCTCCCGGTCACCGGACGCCCACTCTTCTGGAAGCACGCGCATGTGCCGGTGCGGGCGACGGACCGGCTGGGCAAGGACATCCTTGCGGATGTCACGACTGCGGACCGGCGTGCGGCCCCGCCTGGCCCACTCGACCCGCGGTTTCTCGGCCTGCTGGCAGAGCCCCAGGTCATCACGCTCGAATTCGCCGCGCCCCTGCCCACCGACGCCGTGTTGCTGGCCGAAGGGTGGGTGGAATACGGCTACTCACAGACCGTGTTTGCCGCGTGGCAGGCCGGAATCTCCTACGAGCCGCCCACGCTCGAAGCGCGCGGTGCGGACGGCGCCTGGGTGACCGTCGCGCCGGGCTTCGGCTACCCCGCCGGCATGCCCCGGCAGATGGCCATGCCGCTCGACCTGCCCAAAGACACCGTGGGTCTCAGACTGACATCCAACATGGAGATCTACTGGGACGACCTGCGCGTCGTCGAGGAAACCGCCGCGCCCTCCGGCGCGACGAGCCGTTCGCTGTCACCCCGGGTCGCCAGGGTCGCGCGTACGGGCTTCGCCGAGCGTGTCAACGGGCCACAGCGGGTGCCGCACTACGACTATCGGGTCCGGACACCCTACTGGGACACCAAGAGCCTGCGCGGTTTCTACAGTGCCCTCGGTGATGTGCTGCCGCTTGTCGAGGAAGCGGACGGCGCGCTCGCCATCATCGGCGGCGGCGAAGAGATCCATCTCGAATTCGACGCGCCCCCGCCGCCGGAGGACGGCATGCGGCGGCACGTCGTGGTCGAGTTCAACGGCTGGGCGAAGGACATGGATCTCTACACGGCTGACGGCGAGACCGTGGGGCCCCTGCCGGAACCCCCCGGGCTTACCCGGGATGCAAAGGCGGCGCGTGATGCCCTGCACGCCCGCTACAATGTACGCTTCCAGGAAGGCATGTAGGGGCTTCGCGTCCGCCCGATGAGTCAGCGCAAATACCAGGAGGTTGTGACCCCGAGGCTGCGTCGCCTGCTGGTCGCCGTCCTGCTCCTCTCCGCGGTACTGACAGTCGACTCCGCCTACCTCGGGCTGATCACGTTGCTCACCTGGCTGGGCGAGCCTGACCTGCAGGGGTTGCTCTACCAGTACGCCTTCCTCGCGCACCTCGTGCTGGGTGTTGTGCTGATCGTCCCCGCACTCATCTACTCCGGCCTGCATCTCGCGCGCGCATGGAAGCGGCCGAACCGGCTCGCGGTTCGTCTCGGCATCGGCCTGTTTGTGGTCATGCTGGCGCTCTTCGTCTCGGGCATCCTGTTGACGCGTGGACTCCCGCTGTTCGAAGTGAAAGACCCCGGTTCGCGCGCCCTCATCTATTGGCTGCACGTCGCGACGCCGCTCGCTGCAGCCTGGCTGTTCGTGCTGCACCGACTCGCCGGCAAACCCATCCGCTGGCGGAGCGGCCTTGCGATCGGCGCGCTCAGCATCGTCATGAGCGCGGTCGGCGTGGCGCTGTCGCTGTCCTCGGGGACGCCGCCACCTCCCGGAGACTTCACCCCCTCTCTCGCGCGAACCGCAGGTGGCGGCCTCATCGCGGCAGAAGCGTTGATGCAGGATCAATACTGCGTCGACTGCCACGCCGACGTGCACGCGCAGTGGGAACACAGCGCCCACCGGTTTGCATCGTTCAACAACCCGGCGTATCTGTTCTCGGTGCGCAACACGCGCAAGGTGGCTTTGGAACGGGACGGCGACGTCCGTGCCGCCCGCTTCTGCGCGGGCTGCCACGACCCGGTGCCGCTGTTCTCCGGGGCGTTCGACGAACCGGACTTCGACGACGAGGAACACCCGACCGCCCACGCCGGAATCACCTGTACCGCATGCCATGCGATCACCGAGTTGGGGAGTCCGCGCGGCAACGGCGACTACATCATCGATGCCCCCGAGCACTACCCGTTTGCCTTCTCGGAGAACGCCCGGCTGCGCGCGATCAACCATCTGCTGATCAAGGGGAAACCCGCGCATCACAGGGCAACGTTCCTCAAGCCGTTGCACCGGACCTCCGAATTTTGCGGCACCTGTCACAAGGTCCACCTGCCGCAGGCGCTGAACAAGTACAAGTGGCTGCGCGGACAGAACCACTACGACTCGTTCCTGCTGAGCGGCGTGTCCGGCCACGGGATCGCGAGCTTCTATTATCCGGGAGAAGCCGAAGCCGACTGCAACGGCTGTCACATGCCGCTCGCCGAGTCGGACGACTTTGGGGCAAAACCGTATACCGAGGGCGCCGGACTCGAGGTCCGCGGCCATCACTTCCCCGGCGCCAACACCGCGCTGCCGCACCTGCTCGGCCTGCCTGATGCCGTCAATGCAGCGCACCGCGAAATCCTCGAGGACTCGCTGCGAGTCGACATCTTCGGCCTGCTTGCAGGCAACGATGTCGACGCACCGATAACGGCTCCCCTGGGCAGTGCGCCCACCGCCACGGTCGTCCCCGGCGACAGCTTCGTCGTCGCGATCGTGCTTCGCACGTTGACAGTTGGGCACCTTTTCACCGAAGGCACCGCGGATTCGAACCAGGTCTGGCTGCACGTCGAACTGACCCGGGACGGCGACACGATCGGCACGTCGGGCCGGCGGATCGATGCCGACGGGACCATTGACCCGTGGGCGCACTTCGTCAACGCGTGGGTCATCGACCGGGACGGGCGACGAATCGACCGCCGTAACGCTGAGGACATCTTCACAAAGCTCTACGACCATCAGATTCCGCCGGGGGCCGCTGACGTCGTGTTCTATCGGTTCACAGCGCCACCCGGTGAAGGCAACCTGACGGTGAGCGCGACACTCAACTACCGGAAGTTCGATACGCCCTACATGCGCCTGTTCGAAGGTGACGGATTCGACGGCAACGATCTGCCGGTCGTCGCGATCGCCTCAGACTCGGTGTCGTTCGGGACCCCCCGCGAGTCAGCCGTTCCCGCCTGGCAGCGCTGGAACGACTATGGGATTGGCCTGCTGCGCAAACCCGGCAAGGGCGCACTCCGGCAGGCCGAGCAGGCGTTCCTGCAGGTCGCTGCTCTTGGGCGGACGGAAGGTGCACTGAATCTTGCGCGGCTCTACCTGCGGGAAGGCCGGCTCGAGGAAGCAGCCGACCGCCTTGAGGAAGCCCGGGTCGGGGGGTCACCACCGTGGTCCGTCGCCTGGTTCAGTGCACAAGTCGATCTGCAGTTTGGCAAGTTCGATCAGGCGATTGAAGCACTGGAAGGCATCATCGCAACCCGCTTTGCCGACGCCAGGGAACGTGGCTTCGACTTCAGCCGCGACTATCGTGTCCACAATCGCCTGGCCCAGGCACTGTTCGAGCGGGCCAAACTCGAGCGGTCTGACAACGCCGCCGCCACGTTCCTGGCGCGCGCAAAGGACAGCTATCTCGAGGTGCTCTCGCTCGACCCCGAAAATGTCGCTGCACACTACGGTCTGTCCCAGGTGTATGCGCGTCTCGGTGATGCGGACGCGGAGGGGCGCCACCGCGCCGAACATGCGCGCTATCGCGTCGACGACAACGCGCGGGACCGTGCAATCGCGGCCGCCCGGCGCGCGAATCCCGCAGCCGACCACGCCGCCGACCCNCTGGTTGTCTACGATCTGCAGCGCACGGAGGGAGCAACCGCGATGAATGAAGTGACACGATGACGGAAGCGCGGGACAGCGAAGGCGAAGCGCAGATCGCCCGGGCGCTCACCCTGTCCGGAGCCGCACTGCTCGGGATCATCGTGTTGGGCGGGATCGCCTGGCTCGCAACCCGCTCCGACGGGGACGTTCCCGCCGCGCCCGAGTTCACGCCGGTCGCGCCGACCACACCCGCCCCTGTTGCGAGCGTGCCGGCCCTGCCCTTCACTGACGTCACCGGGTCTGCGGGCATCACGTTCAACCACTATTCCGGTGCATACGGCGAACGCTTGCTGCCCGAGACCATGGGTGGCGGCGTCGCCTTCTTCGACTACGACAACGATGGGGACCCGGACTTGTTGTTCGTGAACTCGCGCGCGTGGCCCGACACGCCGGCCCCGGCGGACGCCCGCAGTGCGCTCTACGCNAACCGTGGCGACGGCACGTTCGAGGACGTGTCTGTGGTCGCTGGACTCGACCTCTCGCTCTACGGCCAGGGCGTNGCAGTCGGTGACTACGACGGCGACGGCCGGCGCGACGTCTACATCACGGCGGTTGGGTCCAACGTGTTGCTGCGGAACACCCCTTCGGGATTTGTCGATGTGACGACGGCCCAGGGTGTCGCGGGCGGACCCGACGCCTGGAGCACCAGCGCCGGCTTCCTCGACTACGACCGCGACGGCGATCTCGACTTGTTCGTGGCCAACTACGTAACTTGGACACCCACGATCAACGCAGAAGTGGACTACCGCCTGACTGGCGTTGGTCGCGCCTACGGGCCGCCCACCGACTATGCCGGCACGAATGCGTATCTCTTTCGGAATGACGGCGGGTCGTTTACCGATGTCAGTTCGGAAGCAGGGGTAGAGGTCCGGTCAGAGACATCCGGCAATCCGGTTGGCAAAGGTCTCGCGGTGCTCCCCGCCGACGTCGACAGCGACGGCTGGACGGACCTCGTGGTCGCGAACGACACGGTGCGAAACTTCCTCTTCATCAACCAGCAGGACGGCACCTTCAGGGAAACCGGTGTGACGATGGGCGTTGCGTTCGACAGCGGCGGTCTCGCGACCGGCGCGATGGGCATCGACGCGGCCTGGCTACCCGATCTTGCGCAGTACGGAATCGCCATCGGCAACTTCGCCAACGAGATGTCTTCGTTTTATGTCATGCGGGAAGGCGGCGGAACGTTCAGTGACGACGCGATCGTCGCCGGTATCGGACCGGCAAGCCGCCGCGCGCTGACGTTTGGCCTTGCGTTCCTGGACCTCGACCTCGACGGCCGACAGGACCTCATCGCCACAAACGGACATGTCGAACCGGAGATCAACCGCGTGCAGTCGAGTCAGCGTTACGCGCAGCCGACGCAGGTGTTCTGGAACTGCGGGGGCGCCTGCCCACGCAGCTTTGTGGCGGTCGACGCGGAGGAATCCTCCCCCCTGCGCCTCCCAAGGGTCGGGCGCGGCCTTGCCTACGCAGACATCGACGCCGACGGGGACCTGGACGTCGCTATCACGCAAACCGGAGGTCCCGCGGCACTGCTGCGCAACGATCAGACGACCGGGCACAACTGGCTGCGTCTGCGCCTCGCCGACCGACCGGACAACCGCGACGCGATCGGTGCGGAAGTCCGCGTCGCCGCAGACGGGCGCACGCAGCGGCGATTCGTCACGCCGACGCGCAGCTATCTGTCGCAGGTCGAACTGACTCTGACGTTCGGACTGGGTAGCGCGGCATCAGGGAATGTCACTGTGACCTGGCCCGACGGCGCTGAGAGCCAGCACGGGAATCTTCCACCGAATCAGGTCCACACGCTCCGGAGGGCACCGTGAGCCCGTCAACCAACTAGTCGCTGGCGCCGTAGTTGCTCTGCACCATGAGCAACCGGGTCGACTGATCCGGCGCAAGGGCGTTGCGTTCTTCCCACGCGCTTGAGACGTCTGAATCCGGCGCTGTGAGCGCATGCCAGTCCGAGATATCGGGAAACGCGACATAGGTCACGACGTTGCGCGGTGCGCCGAGAGGGTCGTGCCCATAGATGAGCGGGCGCGCACCGCGGTTCGCGTACCACGGCCACAGGGTCTCGACGGTCAGCGCCTTGAACCGGGTGGCATCGGACGGCGTAAACCGGGTTTCCGCAACAACCGACTGCCGGCCAAACGACGGCGGTACCGGTGCGAGCGGCTGGCCGAC